>JAIUMM010000001.1 GCA_022565615.1 Nanobdellota archaeon
AAATAAAGCAGGAGATACAATGTCAGGAAATTTAAATGTTCAAGCTGATATTATTTCAAATAGAATTAGAACTAATGAGTATTGTGATAGTACAGGAGATGATTGTTTTTCAGTTAATGATTTTTTAACAGGAGATACTCCTATTTTTTCAAATAATTTACAACATGGATGGCCTGATGTAATTGAGTGTAATCTTCAAATACAAAGATATACTAGGGATTTTAGCTTTTCTCCTCCTAAAGAAATTAAACTATATTTACACTTTTCACATGAAGACTTTATAGGAGGAGGAATGTTTGGAGGAGGTTCATTGATACAAGTTATGACTTATACTTTAAATTCTGATAGAACTCCTGCATATTTAAATTCAGTTCCTACTTTCCAATTTAATTCATTAAATGGAAATATTGTTGGAAATTACAGATTCTCACATACTTATAGAACTTCAATAATAGGTGATAATACAAATACTGTTTATCATACTTCAGATTGTGAAGGTCAAGACATAGAATGGTTTATAGAAAATAATAAAGCTTTTGATTTATATAATAAAGTTTCATTTGATAATTTTAACCCTTCTGGTCCAGAACCAATTCCTAAATAATATTAGATGATGAATAGTAAAAATATTTATGTATTACATTTTTTAGGAATTTTATTATTATTATTTGTTTTGTTCAAAATTTCATATAATATTTATTATTATAATTATTTTTATACGATATTTTGGTTTTGTAATTTTGCAGCCCTACTACTTTCAATAGGAATTATATTTAAATTTAAATCTTTAGTTGGAGCTGTTTTTTTAGCCTCTCTTCCTGCACAGTTTGTATGGTTTCTAGATTTTTTACTCTACATAATATTTGGTTTAGGATTTGGAAGAACTAGTGATTTATTTAATGAGTCATTATTTGAATTTCTATTATCAGTCACGTTTCATATAATTATAATACCTATTTCAATATACTCAGTTATAGTATATGGATTAAGTAGAAAATCATTTATGTATGCTGTGACATTATTTATTTTTATATTATTGCCTTTAACATATTTCTTAACACCTCTTCAAAATAACATTAATTGTGTTTTTTTCCCTTGTGATATGTCACATGCTGAATTTACTGATTCTCAAATACTTAGTGGATTGTATTTCATATTTGTACTTGGTTTTTGGAGTTTTATATCATTATCGATATATTTAATGTATAATATATTTTTAAAAAATAAAATAAAATTTGTTGATGATTAAATTCCACCATATTTATAAATAGTTTATTCTTTATATTTACTATGTCTCAGAAAAAGAAATTAAATGATTTACAAAATCAAGCTCCTTCTAAAGCACGAAAACCAAAAAATGAAGAATTTATTGGAGTAGTTGAAAAACGTTTAGGAGGAAGTAGAATGATGATTAGAGGAATGAATGGAGTTGAGTCAATGGCAAGAGTTCCTGGGAGAATGAAGAAATTTTTATGGATTCGTGAAGGAGATATTGTTCTTCTACAACCATGGGAAATTGAAAAAGATAAATCTGACTTGATTTACAAATATAAACCTAATGAAATTAGACAACTCCAAAAAGAAGGATTATTAGATGTATTTGATAATGTTGAAGAGTTCTAGATTTAAGAGCTTTGCTCTTGAAATATATTTAACTTTTATTTATTTTTACTCCAATTTCAAGCTTTTTTTTTAAATTTCTAAATATTGAGTTACTAATTATTAAAAATATTTCAAGTTTTCTAAATTTATATGTATAAAGTAATTGGTGTAGATGAAGCAGGTAAAGGACCAGTTCTGGGTTCATTATTTATTGGGTTTTCAATTATTAATCTAGCAGGAGGGCTTAAAGAATTAAATGAATATCAAGAAAAACTCAAAGAGTTAGGTGTAACTGACTCCAAAAAGTTATCTTCTAAAAAAAGAAATTCTCTATATCATCAATTAAAAGATATGATGGACATGAAATATGCTCAACTTACACCTATTGTAATTGATGAAAATAAACAAATTGGAGGAGATTTAATGGAACTTGAAATCTCTGCAATTATTAAAGTACTTGAGCAAGAGAAACCAAATTGTGTAATTATTGATGCTTTAACTGCAAATCCTGATAAATTTAAACTTGAAATTGAAAAACGACTAAAGTTTGAGTGTACTGTAATTGCTGAGAATAAAGCAGATTTGAAATATGAAATGGTAGGTGCTGCTTCAATTATTGCAAAAGAACTCAGAGAACAAGAACTTGCCCAAATTCATCAAAATGTAGGAGTTGATGTAGGTTCAGGATATCCTGGTGATAAAAAAACACGTGAATTTGTAAAATTAAAAGGAAAAGATAAAGAACTAAGATTTTTATTTAGAACAAGTTGGAAAACATATCAAGAAATAACAAGTAAGTCACTTTTAGATTATTAATTAAAATACTATCTATATAATAAAATGCGATACATAAACATAACTTTAATAATAACTGAAATAACTATAATATAGAATACATAAAAATGGTTTTTATAGCAGAAATAAATTATATTTTACTTGGATTATTTACAGTATTTATTAATTTTATTTTATATATGTCATATATATCAGCAAATTCTAAAGAACTTAACGTATTTTTGAAAAAAAGATATTATAAATGGATTCAAATATTTATGATAATGAGTTTTTTATACTCAACACTAATTTTAATTCAAGCATCAATTGTATTTGATATAATGAGATATATTTTATTTGGACATCAATTATTTATAGCTTACATACTATACTTATTTTATATTAAAAAACCTCTTGATTTATTTACTGATGATTATAAATTGATAATTTATCATTTTCATATGTTATTGGTTATGTATTATTGTTCATTATTACTATTTAATCCTTATATAAATATGTATATTGTAATTGTTCTTGCATACACGTATGTTAGATTTAGATATACAAAAAATGTATTTAAATGTGATTTTATGAATTTAGATAAAAATGCAAATTAAATACTAAAAATATATAAATCTTCTTTTGTTGGTATTGGTTATGAATTCAAATAATGCAAAAAGTAAAGATACATTTTTTATTACAACAGCAATTGATTATGCAACAGGAACTCCACATATTGGTCATGCGTATGAGAAAATTGCAAGTGATGTAATTGCAAGATTTCAACGATTAAATGAAAAAAAAGTATTTTTTTTAACGGGAACTGATGAACATGGTCAAAAAGTATTTGAAAAAGCACAAGAAAATAATCAAGAAGTACAAGAATTTGTTGATGAACAAACACATAAATTTCTTGAACTTACAAAAACGCTTAATTTATCAAATGATTTTTTTATAAGAACTACACAGATACAACATAAACAATTTGTTCAACAAATGTTACAAAGAGCATATGACAATTGTGATATTTATTTAGATGAATATGAAGGATTGTATTGTGTTGGATGTGAGAAATATTATGGTGAAGATGAGCTTCTTGAGGAAAATGGTGTTCAAAATATGTGTCCAATTCATAAAACGCAGTGTAGAAGTGTAAAACAAGAGAATTACTTTTTTAGACTCTCAAAGTATGAAGATTTTTTATTAAATTATTATGAGCAAAATCCAGAGTTTTTATCTCCAAAACATAGAAGAGAGGAGATAATTAATAGAGTAAAAGCAGGACTTAGAGATGTATCAATTTCAAGACCTAAGGAGAATTTAACTTGGGGGATTGAATTTCCATTTGACTCTTCTCATGTAACATATGTATGGTTTGATGCTTTATTTAATTATTTATCAGCTACTAACTATAAAGAATTATCTCAATTTGCAAATCATTGGCCTGCAAATGTTCACATTATAGGAGCGGATATTAGTTGGTTTCATATGGTGTATTGGCCAGCATTTTTACATTCTTGTGGTTATGAACTTCCAAAAACTGTTCATGCTCATGGAATGATTTTAGATAAAGATGGACATAAAATGAGTAAATCTCTTGGAAATGTTGTAAATCCTCTTGATGAAATTGAGGAATTTGGGCTTGATGAATTTAGATATTATATAATGAGTTTAGGAAGTTTTGGTGAAGATTGTAGGTATTCACATGAAGATTTTGAGCAAGTAATTATTAATGATTTGAATAATGATTTAGGAAATTTAGTGTCAAGAGTTTACACAATGGTTCAAAAATATACAAATGGACTTACAAAAGTTATTGATAAAAATCAACTTCAAGATATTGATGTAAAATTATTTAAAAAGTTAAATATTACATCTGAATTTGAAGAGTTAATTAATCAATTTGAAATTCACAAAGCAATGCAGTTGGTGTGGAGCAGAATTAGAGAATTAAATGCATATATTAATCAAACTGAACCTTTTAAAGTTGAAAATGAAGCTAGAAGAGTTATGATTATGAATGTTCTTGTAAATTCATTGTATAATTTAGCACCTTATATTTCAGTTATTATGCCACAAAAAGCAGAATTATTAGCAAAGCAGTTAGGTTTTGAAGTCAAAGAGGATTTACAATTTAATTTGTTAGAAAAAGAGATTACTCTTAAAGATAAAGTTCAATTATTTTCAAAAGAAATTAAGAATATTGCTCAAAGAGAAGATAATATAAGTAATTCTGGCTCAAATTTAAATACAGTTTCAAATAATGAGAATAAAAAAAAGGACATAAATTTAACTCAAAAAAATAGCATTACAATTGCTGATGAGAAGAGAGTTGAAATAAAGGCAATCCTCTTTGATTTTGATGGAGTATTAATTGAGAATTATCAACAAATTTATGATGCTAATAATTCAGCATATTCAATTTCTCAAGAGAAATTTAAAGATTTATTTGATGGAAATCCTATTACTGGATTTAAAGAACAATTTAGTAAAGAACAAATCAAAGAATTTTATAATATCTTTGATGAAGTGGTTAAAGATATGCAAGTTACTAAAAAGGTGAAAAAAGAATTGTTCGAATTACAAAAAAAATACCAACTTTTTTGTGTGACTTCAAATACGAAAAATAATATAGATTTAATTTTACAAAATTCAGGACTTGATACAACATTATTTCAAGAGACATTATGTGGAGACTTTAATTCTTGTAAAGAGTTTAAAATTAATTGTATTTTAGAGAAATATAATTTACAAAAGGATGAAGTTATTTTTGTAACCGATACTCTTGGAGATTTAAAAGAAGCTAATAGAGCAGGTGTTAAAAGTATTGCTGTTGATTTTGGATTTCATGAACAAGAACGACTTAAAAAAGGAGCTCCATATAAAATTGTGAGTTCATTTAAACAAATTAGAAGAGAAGTTGATTCACTAAATAAACATACGATTTCAAATATTTCTATTAAATTTAGTGAAAAATTACACTCAACATCAATTAGTGCAAGACTTCATACACTTCATCCAACTCAAAAAAATGTAAAAATTGCTTTGTTTGTTCATGGGTTTTGTGCAACTAAATTTGGATGTAAATCTGAAGAATTTAAATGGCATCTTATTTCACAAGGATATGATTTTTTAAGTTTTGATTTTTTAGGATGTGGTGAAAATGAACAATATCCTCTTTCAATTACTTCACAATTAAAACAAGTAGAAGAATTATTAGAAATACTAACAACTCAAAGAGGGTATGAAGAAGTAGTATTAATTGGACATAGTTTAGGAGGATACAATGTACTTTCACAAACACATCAATCAATTACTAAAAAAATAGCAATTGCACCTTTATGTGTTCAAAGAACTCAGCAAGAAATGATTGAGAGATTACAACTTAACGAGAAACAACTTCAAGATTTAAAAGAGAACAAACAATGTGAGTTTAGTGATAACCAAGGTGAGTCAGTTCATATGTTATCAAAGCAATTATTTTCAGATTTTACCCAAATTTCAACAAAAAAACTTCAAAAAATTGCAAATTCTTCTAAGTTTCAAACATTAGTATTGCAAGCTCAAAAAGATCCAATTATTTTACAAAAATATGTGGACTCATTTGTAGAAGGATGTGAGGGTTCAAAAGTCAAATATGTAACAATTAAAAGAGGAACTCATTCATTTAAACATAATACACAAGAGGAGAATGAGTTTTTCTTCAATGAAATTGCTCAATTTATTGAAAATGGAATTGAAGAACCACCACTTGAGTTTTCAGATTTATGTTTACAAGTTGGAACAATTATTTCAGTTGAAAATCATCCTGATGCAGATTCATTATATGTTGAACAAGTTGACTTTGGAGAATTTGGAATAAGACAAATTGTATCTGGACTAAAAAAATATTTTACAAAAGAAGAGATGGTTGGAAAACAAGTTTTAGCAGTAACTAATTTACAAACTGCAAAATTAAGAGGAGTTGATTCACAAGGAATGTTACTCTTAGCTGAAAACAAAGAAGGTAAACTATCATTTATTATTCCTGAGCAAAATGTTGAAAATGGAAGTTATATATGTATTGAAAAGGAAGGAGGAACTATGAGTGTTGCAAATAATTCTAAGAGTATTACAGTAGATGAATTTTTCAAGCATCAATTACAAGCAGTTGAAGGAGGAGTTGAATATATTTATACTAATACTAGCACGTATAATAAAAGTTTTTTGAATGTATTTTCTAAATCAAAGAATAATATATCTACTAAATTAATTTCACAAGATTTAGTATTTGGAGTTATTAGATAATATTTTATTTTATTTTATTTTACTTTATTTCAATTTTTTAATATTTTGTTATAAATAAAATGGAATCTGTTTTTAAATTATTTATAACTTTAATGTAGTTAACAAAAATTATATGTTATTAAATTTCATTCTCGTATATGTCAAGGCATAATAAATTTAGATTAGTGCTCAGCAGTATACTTATGCTGCTGTTGTTTAGTATGAGTGCAGTGTATGCAAATACTACTGAGCAAATCAGGATTGAACTTAGTGAAGTTGTTAATCAGACAATTTTATATAATCCTTTAGAAAATAGTTCTGGAGGGTATGATGTCACTACTATCATGACTGGTTTTATTAATATTACAAATATGAATGAAGAGGGGGCAACTATTTCAGACATATTTGCAACATTTGATAATGCAAGTAACATTTCAGATATTACATTATTAAGTGGAAGAGCTGGAAATGTAATTAATACGTCTTCAGATGAATTTACAATTCGAGTATATGAGTTAGAAGCAGGACAAAGTTCAGTTTGGACATACCAAATTAATCAAACTAATGTGTTGTCTCCTTTAAGACTTAATACAACATATAGTGAATTTAAAGTGTTAGCAGGAGGAAATATTAGTGTTTCAGATGTAATTGAAAATAGATATTCACCGCCAGCTTATAATCCAGATAGTTGTATTTATGATATTGAATTAGATCAAACTACGTTTGGAATTCCATCAATGGGAAGTCAATTTGAGTTTGATACTACTTCAGTGACAGGAACTGATTCTGGTAACACAACTACTGGTGCAACTTCATTAGTATGGAATGTAAGAGGAGGAGGATGTTTAAATGAATCAGAATCAACAGACATTAGTTATGTGATTCTTACTCCAGAACAAATTAATGAGACTCAAACATATAATATGAGTGAGACTGTAATTTCATATTTAATGAATAATAGTGTATCACATGTAAGATTCTCAGAGTTAGTTGCTATGACTTCATACGGTGTTGCATTAGAGATTAACAAACAAATTGTTGGAATTACAAATCCTAATACAAGTGATGATCTTGTTATTTGGAATGGAACTGGAAGATTAATTAGTTCTTCAAATATTACTTTACAATTAAATGAGTTTACAAGATGGGTTGCAACTCAAACAGTTGGAGATCCTAATACAGTTGATACTGATGCAGTAAATACAGGTACTCAATTAACTGTAAATGATACATTTGCACCAGGGACTGTATTAATTAATAGTACATCAACTTGGCAATCACCAACGTGGCTGTTTAATTATACAGATTTACCAACACCTATTTTGTACGGTAAAGCTGATTTTCAAATTCACGATGATGGAACACAAATTGTTAATAGAACAATTACAAGAAATGGTAATGATATCTTTATTAAAGAGTTATACTTAGTACTTGGATATTGGTTAGAAGTTGAGAAAAATGTAACTTCACTAGGAAATGATTCTTATAATGTGCATATTGAAGTATATAATAAAGGAAATCAAGTAACACCTGTTAATGCTACAATTTCATTATTTGACTTTGTACCTGGTAACTTTAATATTACTTCAAATATGAGTGATACTACAAACTCTACAATTTATCCTATTACAACATCTTGGTATACGGTTGTACAAACTAATCAATCAATTTCAGGAGATTATAATGGTACATTGCTAAGATGGGCAATTTCAGGAGATACAAATAGTACAACTGGAGTTGTTGACCCTTCCTTTGCAGTAGGTCCTACTAAAAATGAAAATAATACATTTATTGCTAATTTCACGGTTGTGGGAGAAGGAGAGTATAGTTTATTAGATGTATTTATTGTGGGAGTAGATCCTCAACAAGTAGATGGAGCAACAGCTGCTACAACATTATTTGTAACAGAGTTTGTTGATAAAATTAGAACTTCAGAAGGAATCTTTGCAGCTCTTGCAGGTGCAATGTTAGTTCTTGGTTTGTTAGTATAATTTGATAGTATAGTACAGTAGTATAATAAATTTATATACTACTTTATATCTAATTTTATAAAATGAAAACTAAATTTAATTATAAGAGATTTTATTTTTTATTTACTTTTTTAATAATCTCTACACTTACAAGCATTAGTTTTACCCACGCTGAAATTGTGGGGGAATCATTTTCTAAATATTATTCTAAAGTAGAATTTTTAGATGGTGATGTTATTAGGATATCAAAGGATATGGCTCTAAAAAATAATTATGATAGAGCTATTTTACCCGGTCAAATTGAGTTTAGAATCGGGACTGGAACACTTGATAGTTCAACAAATATTATTTTAGAAAATATTGAAGTTAAAGATCAATTTGGAAGAGATATTACATACACATATAGAGAATTTGAAGATTATAGTTCTATTGTATTAGATATTTTCTATCCTCTTCTTCCTGGGTTTCAATATGAGTTTAGTTTGGTATATGAATTAGAATTTGAAGCAAGAGGAATTTTTTTCAAAAGTTTAGAAATTCCTCTAAAAGAGAGTTCAATTCCTATTGAAGAGGGAACTTTTGAAGTAATTTTACCAAGAAATAATTATTTCACATATCTAGGTGATTTAGATATGTTTGCAACAATTAATAGAAATGTAGGAATTTGGGAGTTAGAAGATAATTTACCAAATAGTGTTGAATTTGAATATTCATTTTTACCAATTAGAACACCTTGGCTTAGAGGTTCATATACATTTTGGATATTAATTAATATGATTATGTTTGGATTTTTGATAATTCAAATTAGAAAAGAAGTGAGAAGAGTAAAGGCAGAAGAAGGAGAGTAGATAATATGAAAAGAGAAGGTTATTTGAGAGGATTTATAATTATACTATGTCTTGTATTATTATCAACTCAAAGTATATTCTCTTCTAATACTTCATCCAATAGTTCAATTAATTCATCATTTAGTACACCTTTAAATGTAATTCATAATGTTCAAGAACAAGTATCTGTTACAAAACTCTTAGATGGAAGATATACAATTTCAGTTATAGGAGAAGTTGAAATAATTAATCCATCTTACACTACTGAAATTTATGAGTATAGGATGAGAGCTGCACTTCCAGATGGAATTTTTGGAGGATTCACACTATTACAAAATTCTTCTTCAAGATTAAATGATAGAGGTTTTTATGGGTATTTTTTTCAGCCTAGTAATTTAACTTACAATTCTTCACTTTATGCAAGATATTCTTTTTCAGGAATTTTAACTTCAAGTCAATTTGAGAGATTAGAGTTTGATTCAGATAACCAATTATTACAAGTTCCATTTCTAGAAGCATTTACAAATCCAATTTATGTATTAAAACCAAGTTTTACAATTGATAAACCAATTGGAGAACATGAACAACAAACTCTTCAAGATACTTCAGTTCCTAAAAATGTAAGTTTTAGTCAAAAAAATGTAACATCTAATAATATAAGGGCAGTAGGTTCAAAAATTATTAATCCAACTGAATTTAATATGTTTGGATATAGACTTGAGATGATTAGAACAAGAATAGTTGGATCAGGAAATAACATAAGTTTATCGGGAACATTTTTAGATAATAGAGTTTCTCTTGGAGTTAAAGAAAATTTCACAATTGACCCATTTCAAACAAAAGAATTTGGGTTTTATGATAATGATAGTGATAGTAATTCAGTATACTGGGTTGAGTTAGAAGTAAGTGCAATGTCAGAATTTTTTGGAAATATTTCTCTAAATTATAGAGAACAACAACCTTCATCAGGAGGAGGAGGTGGAGGGGGAGGTGGAAGTAGTACTGTAACTCCTCCAATTCCTCCAATTACCCCTGATGACGAAGATGAAGATTTTAATGTAGGAAGAAATTTAGTAATTACAAAAAGTGTTGATAAATTTTTTGTAACACAAGGAGAAGAGATTACAGTAACTATTAGAATTATGAATTTAGGAAGAAATGAGATTACTAATTTATCATTTAAAGATTTAATTCCAGATGGATATTCTTTAGTAAGAGTAAATAATGCCAATTTGGAAGGAAGAACATTAAATTTTTTAGTTGATTCAATTTTGGGATATTCAGAAGTTGAGATTCAGTATGTTTTAGTTAAAGATAGTGCATCAACAAGATCATTTACATTTTTTCCTCCTGTTGATTTTGATGGAGATGCAATAGTTGAAGGTGTACTGGTTCTTGAAGACATTCTAGGTGAAACTAATTTATTTGTTCAAAAGGAAGTGAAATGGTTAAATTCACAATATTCACAAGTTACAATTACAGTTAGAAATGTAGGAAATAGTCGAATTACAAATTTTAAAGTTTTAGATGAGTTAAATGAGAGATATTTAATGAGAGAAATTTCAACTCCTTTTTCTCAAGGCAAACGAGGACTTTGGGAAATTGAGTCTTTAGCACCAGGAGGAGAGTGGAAAGTCACATACACAATAGAGAATCATCAAGGAATTTCTCAAATGCCTCTAATTTTAGGAGCAGAAGACACAAAAGTATATACAACTCTTATTTTAAACTCTCATGTTAGTTCAACAATTCAACATACAAGTTCTTCAATAGTTGAAAAAATAGGGTTAGGGTTTGCAATAATATTAGTTCTTGCATATATATTATTTTAATATTTATTTTTTATTTTTCAAGAATTAAAGTAAAAGGACCTTCATTTATGAGCTCCACTTCCATCTGTGCCCCAAATTTACCAGTTTCAATTTTCAAATTACTTTTATTTTTTAATTTTTTTACAAATGTGTCAAATATTTCTTTAGCTTCATCAAATTTCATAGATTTTGAAAAATCAGGTTTTGAACCATTATTTACTCTAGCATGAAGAGTAAATTGAGATATGATTAATAATTCACCTTTGATGTCTTGAATATTTTTAGTAAATCCCCAAGAATTTTCATCTCCAAAACATTTTAAAGAGAGAATTTTATTAATCATCCAATCCATTTTATTTTCATTATATTCGTGAGAAATTCCAACAAGTAAACAATACCCTCTTGAACAAGAACCTACAACTTGAGAATTAACTTTTACATTTGCACTTTTAACTCTTTGAAGAATAACTTTCATACAAATATTAAATTTTAGAACGTATTTAAATATATTTAATTTATATCAACAATTAATTAAAAATAATTAAAAAATAAAATAAGAAAAATTTGAATTAAAGTTACTTATTTCTGATATATGAATATCTTTTAAGTTTTGTTGACTTTCCATAACCACATGCTGAACAGACTCCTGTTTTCATATGATATGATCTACTTCCACATCTTCTACACATAATATGTAGTTTTCCTTTACTTTTTTTACCCATACTTGGTGTTCCTTTTGTCATTGTATCTACTTTTAGAAATAAAACTCACTTTATAAAACTTGCTCAACTTATCTTACAAATTAAGTATATTAATAGAGTATTTATATAATCTAATATTATCTACTTCTTAATTTTAACATATTTTTTTAAAGCTTTAATTTGATAATTAATTAATTATGAGTTCAACATCAAAGCATCCACCGTTCTACTTATTTATTATAGTAGCATTCTCACTTATAATTGGATTTATAGTTGTATTTCAAATAAATAACAATTTTTATGTTCCTGAGCATAGTTCTTGTAGAGCTTTTGAATATGAGGTAAGAGCGTGTGTAACTGATTTAGAGGTTAGATTTGATGTAAGAAGTGCACGAGAGAGTTCATCTTTACATGTAAATTTTAAAGATCAAGAAAGAATTTTTCTAGAACCTCTGAGATTACAAACAGTACGAATTCCAAGAGGAGATTTATATGAAATTGTTCCAGAATATCAAGGAAATAAATGTATTAAAAAGGCAATGACTATATATGATGAGGATTTAAATAGATGTTAAAAGTTAATATTAGTTAATGAATTAGTAATAAAATAAATAAAATATAAAAATGGCAACAAATAAATTAAAAAATCAAAATATCAAAACATTTCAAAAAAAAGCTCAAATCTCATTATTTATTATAATTGGAGTGTTATTATTAGTTGTAGGAATTGTATATTTTATATTTTCTCAAACTAATTTATTTCAATCTCCACAAGCACAATCACAAGAGCAAATTAGTGAAATATTAAGATTTTGTGTAGGAGAAGAATTAAAAAATTCAATGAAAGTATTACAATTTAAAGGAGGAAGAATAAATGCTCCTCCTCTTGAAACACAACAAAGAGTTCAAACATTTGACTTTGATATTTATTCTTGGAGTAAAATACCTACAACTGAAGAGATGGAGTTAGAATTAAAGCAAGAAGTTGAACAAAAATCAATTGGGTGTATAGCTTCAAATTTAATGAATTTAAATGAATTATATGAAATTACTGGTTTTTCACAAGATTTATTTCAAGTTGATATCTCAATAACTCCTCAAAGAATTACAGCAGTTATTGAAATTCCTTTAAATATAAAAATGAGGGGTCAAGATGAGAGTTGGGAGTATTCATCTTTAACACTTGAAACTCCAAGTGCTCTATATACAAATTTTGAACTTGCAAAAGCTATTTTTCAAGAGCATACTCAAAACCAAATATTTGAACATTTAGTGTTAGAACAAATCTCAATGGCTAAAGATTATTCAGACCCAAGAGCTTCAGTTCCAACTCAAGGAATTCAGTTTAGTTGTAATACTCCAATTTTTAGAGCAAGTGAAATTCAAAATACAATTTTGTCATTAAATGATTTTAATTTTAATTTTCTCTACTTTGAGGGAACTGCAAGTATTGAGAATAGATTTTTAGGATATGATGAAGATATTAGAGAATATTATGACTCATTATATAGAAAAGATTTAGAATTTATGAACCCAATTATTGATATTTCAAGAAAAGAAGTTGATGTTGTAATTCCAAAAAGATATTCTTTTACAGGAGATTCAACATATTTGTCATCATTTAGAGAGTTTCGAGTAAATGGTATTGAAGAAGAGTTTATTAGACCTACACAGTTAAACTTAGGAGGATTTATTCCAATGCCATGTATTAGTGTATTTTCAAAAGTATATGATTTAGATTATGATATTTTAGTTGAAATTGAGAGTTTTGAATCAGGAGAATTTGAAGTATTTAGAGTTCCAATTAGAATTCAAATTGAAGCAAGTGAGCCTAAGAGAACATTTGATTCTAGCAGATCACTAGTAGACTCAACACAATATACTTTAAATTCTCAAACATATTGTTCTTTAGAGGAGCAAGAAAGTTATATAACTGATATTATTTTACTTGAGGCTACAAATGTAGGTTTAAAACCATTATTTAATGTGGATGTTTCTTTTTCTTGTGCAGGAATTAGATGTAGTGATTTGGGAACATTCACTAATCAATTAAATAGTAATTCAGATTCTAGACTTAGAGCAAATTTACCCTTTTGTTCAAGTGGAAGAATTATTGCACAAAAAGAAGATTTTTTACATATATCAACACTTAAACAAGCAGAGGAATTAGGATTTGATTCAATGTGTGGAGAATCAATTGTCCCAATGAATGATATGATAGAAAGAGGAGATTTTAATGGAAGAATTCCTTATATTGACGTATGTATGATTAAACTTAAAGAAATTGAATTAGACATTAATTCAATGAGATTTTTTGATATTCAAAGAGGACAAACAATTACAAATCCTCAAGGGGAATTAGTTGTAATTGCTGAGAATCAGAATTTAGGTTATACAACTACTGGTTATTTTGATTTTTCAAATGTAGAATCATTAGAGAGTTTAAAACTTCCAAATGTTGATGTATTAAATTTAAATATTTCAATTATGTATTATGAGGATAATGAGTTACTTTCATATTATGAATTTGAAAATCAAGAAGTTGAATTAACATTTGCATCATCATTTTTTGGAACTATTCCTTTAATGAGTTCACAAATAGATTCAACTCAAGCTTTTGATTCTATTGAAAGTGCATATACTCAAGGATATTTAGATGTGAATTTTGGATTTACAATTAATTAACTTTAGAAATTAATTCAAAAGGTAGTCAATACAATTTAATATTAGTATTAATATTAAATTTTTCTTTTTTATTTCACTAAATTTTATAAACACTTTAGTCTTAGTTTGAGTTATACTACTTAATATTTGAGATTAAGCAGATACATATATTTATTGCAAATAAATATTACATATAAAATTATACAAAAATGGCAAAAGATACGAGACACTTTGCTTACGCTTCGTTCTTGTATCGTCATTTTTAAAAACCAACAAAAAACAATAATAGAAAATGGCAAAAGATTTAGGACAAGCAGTAATGGAGGCAATGAAAAAGCCTACCTTAATTAGAAATATTGCAATTGCAGCACACATTGATCACGGTAAAACAACTCTTTCAGATAATTTATTATCTGGAGCTGGAATGATTTCAGAAGAATTATCTGGAAAACAAAGATTCATGGATTTTCACGAAGATGAAGCAGCTCGTGGAATTACTATTGATAGTGCAAATGTATCAATGGTTCACAGTGTTGAGGGTCAAGATTTTCTAGTAAATTTAATTGATACTCCTGGTCACGTAGACTTTGGAGGAGATGTTACAAGAGCTATGAGAGCAGTTGATGGTGCAGTTGTACTTTCATGTGCAGTTGAAGGAATTATGCCTCAAACAGAGACAGTTTTAAGACAAGCATTAAAAGAGAAAGTTAGACCAATATTATTTATTAATAAGGCTGATAGATTAATTAAAGAATTAAAATTAACTCCAGAGATGATGCAACAAAGATTTATTAAAATTATTAATAATTTAAATGAATTAATTGTAAAAGTAGCTCCTCCTGAATTTAAACAAAAGTGGCAAGTAAATGTTGCTGATGGTTCAGTATGTTTTGGTTCAGCATTTTCAAATTGGGCGTTATCAGTTCCATATATGAAGAAAAAAGGATTAAACTTTGGACAAATTATTGAAATTTATGAAAAAGATGACCCTGAAGAAGTTAAAAAATTAGCTAAAATGGCTCCTCTTCATGAAGTATTATTAAACTCAGTAGTTATACATTTACCAAATCCAGTTGATGCACAAGCATATAGAATTCCACTTATTTGGAGTGGTGAAACTGATTCAGGAGTTGGAAAAAACCTTGTTGAGTGTGATCCTAAAGGAGATTTAGCATTTGTAATTACAAAAATTACACAAGATAAGCACGCAGGAGAAGTAGCAACAGGACGTATGTTTTCAGGAACTGTAAGAAAAGGTCAAGAAGTTGTAACAAGCAAAGGTACTAAAGGTAGAATTCAACAAGTATTCATTTCAAAAGGCCCTCAAAGAGTTCAAATTGAAAATGCTGTTGCAGGAAATATTGTAGGAATTTCAGGTCTTAAAGATATTACTGTGGGTGACACTATTTCAACTACTGAGATGGTTCCATTTGAAGATATTCAACATATTTTTGAGCCAGTTGTAACTGTTGCTGTTGAACCTAAAAAACCAGCAGATTTACCTAAGATGATTGAAGTTTTAAAAGTTGTTGGAAAAGAAGACCCATCACTTAAAGTAACAATTAATGAAGATACTGGAGAGTTTTTAATTGCAGGTATGGGTGAATTACATTTAGAAGTTGTAACTGATAGAATTAAATCAGAAAAAGGTATGGAGATTAGAGTATCACCTCCTATTGTTGTATACAGAGAATCAGTTACAAAACTCTCTCCACAAGTTGAAGGAAAATCACCAAATAAACATAATAAATTCTATATGACTTTAGAGCCACTTGAAGAAGAATTTGCAAGAGCTGTTGCAGAAGGAGAAGTTCCTGAAGGAAGAGTTAAGAAAAAAGACAGAGAGTTGTGGGATTTATTTGCTTCAAAAGGAATTTCAAAAGATGAAGCTGAGAGAATTAAGCACATTTATCAAGGAAATGTATTTGTTGATATGACAAGAGGTATTGTTGCACTTAACGAAGTAATTGAATTAGTTCTTGATGGATTTGAAGAAATTATTAAACAAGGTCCAATGGCAAGAGAGTCTTGTGTTGGTATGAAAGTTAAACTTATGGATGTAAATTTGCACGAAGATAGTATTCACAGAGGTCCAGGTCAAGTATACCCTGCAATTAGAGATGGTTTAAAAGAAGCTATTGGTGGTGCAGGAGCTGTATTATTTGAACCATTACAAGTAATTCAAGTAGATTGTCCACAAGATATGATGGGTAATGTTTCAAGTGTAATTCAAAATAGAAGAGGTCAAGTATTAGATATGCAAATTGATGAAGATAATATGACTATTTTAGCAAAAGTTCCTGTTGCAGAAACATTTGGTATGACTGGTGATATTAGATCAGCTACTGGTGGAAAAGGTTCATTCTTTGTAAAGTCACAAACATTTGAGCAATTACCAAGAGAATTACAAGAAAATATTGTAAAAGGAATTAGACAAAGAAAAGGATTAACAGAAAATCAATAATTACAGAGTAATTATTGTTCATTCGTTATAGTTGAATAATTCAATAAATTTTTTTCTTAAATTGTTTCACAGTTTAGATTTATTTTTATTTTTTAATATATTTGAAATAAAGAAAAATTGTGGAAAACAAAAGTATTTGAATGAGTAATACTCCTCCTACAATTATTAAAAAAAATTGTTCACTATAGATGTAGTATGAGATATATTGAGGTTGTAAAATTTGAAATGAATCTTCTTTAAATAATATAGAGTGAAAAATATTCCTCCAAAAATATTCAAAGAAAATAATACAAGGTATACATAATATAAGAATACTTAAACTAATTTTAAAAATAATTTTAATATTGTAAGTATTAAATAGTGATTTTTGAAATAACAGAAAATATATAACTATAATTAAAAATAATATATATATACTACTTGAGATGAGAAGAATTTGTTTAACATCTTTATAATGAACAATTTCAAACTCAGAGAAAAATTGAGAGGATAATTCTTCACTTAATATATAATAATTAATAATGTTTTTTTGAGCTTGACTTACTTGAGTAGAATTTAAATTAAAATGTTGAGGCGAATCTTCAATACTATGTGACTGAGTAAGAGAGCTTAGAGAGTTTTGAAGAGTAAAGTTTACAAAAATAGGGAGAATTAAAGTAAATGAAATCATAAAAATGATACTTAGAGAAATTAAAATAAATATAATTCTGTCTAATATTTCAAAATTAAAAAAACTAATTTTTTTGGATTTAAATTTACTTTTCATATATTAATTAATACTTAACTATATATTTTTAAATAATTAACTTTTATTTGTTTCTATGTTAGATTTTCAAGCTAGTGTAGATTTGGTATTAATTGATGATAAAAAAAGAAAAATTACAATTAATAGAAGAAGAAAATCAGTTGTTAAAGAAAATAAATTTAGTTATTATGAAAAATTTGCTCCTTTAGTTACAAGTAATGAAATTATTTCTCTTCAATATCTAGAAGGCATAAAACAAGTTCCTAGTTATAAAAGAAGAATTAGTTTAAATTCTTTTGAGATGAGTTTATTAGAAGCAGAAAAATTGTCAAGAGACAATTTTATAGGGTGTAAAAAATTAGAAGAATTATTTAATCTAATCAATTCAAGAGGTGTTTATGATTTTGATTTAAATGATAATGATATTTTAGTTTTTGAAGGACAATATAGAATTTTAGATTTTGGTGCAAGTTTAAGAATTCCTCATTTTTATTTTAAAAAAGTTTATGATAAATTTATTTTAAATCCAAAATTAGAAAGATTAGAGAAAAGGTTTAGTTAATATATTAAAACTCTTTATATCCAAGTTTTTTAATTTCTTTAATATATGTATTTAATTCTCCTCCTACAACTGCTGGACATTGCTGCGATGCTATAACATATTTTTTAGTTAAAAATAGAGGATAATCGTTACAGATAATAGGTTTTTTATCAGATTTATGTATTGAACAAAAAACATTCTCTTTTAAATGTCTGCAAGGTTCTTTCTCTAAATTATATGTCATAAATCCATTTTGAGTCCTCTCAAGTGTTTTATCTTCTATAAATTTACCAATATGTTCAACTCCACTTATTGTTTCAACCTCTTGATTAGTTTGTAAGAGTAGTTTACCAACTTTACAACATTTAGCTCCACAAATATTTATACAATAATTAGATAGTGATTCTCTTGCTTTTTGTGCAATTTCTTTTGCAATGAGTGTTTTATTTTCATCAATAGGATTACCTTGAATTGGAGAATTAGGATTAATTGGAGGAGGATTTATAATTGTCATAATTCATTTCAATAATTGTTTTATAAGGATATTTATAAACTTCTATATTTTTTATTTTTACATCATTTTATATGATTTCACTTCATTTTCATATTATTTATAAATAATTATCAAAAATATTTGTCTTTGATTTTTGTTAAAACTCTAATTTTTTAGATTAAATTACATATAAGTAAACATTAACTTATTAAATCTATATATATTGTATTTGATATGGTTACAAATGATGAAATTAAAAATCAGTTATTAGAGAGTTTTCCTGATGCTCAAATTGAAGTTGATAATCCAAGAGGAGATGATGTTCATTTTAAAATTGAAATCTCTTCCTCTCAATTTGTTGGACTTTCACGAATAAATCAGCATAAATTGGTGTATAAAGCACTTGGAAATAAATTTAATAAATGTGGACAAAGTTTGCATGCAATTGAGCTAAGAACAAAAGCAAGAGAAGAGTAAATATTTTGCAGGTATTTTGTACAAACAATTAAAAATATAATTATATTATTTAGTATATGACTCGAAATATTGTAAAAGAAATTCAAGATATTATTGATGAAAATTCAATAGTTTTATTTTTAAAAGGAGAAAAAGGTTCTCACATGTGTGGTTTTTCAAAACAAGTTTTAATGATATTTGAGCAATTACAAGAAAAATATGAGATATCATTTCAAGTCGTAAATGTGTGGAAAGATCAAACTCTCTATGATGCTCTAAAAGAGTATAATGATTGGCCAACATATCCACAAATTTTTGTAAATCATGAATTTGTAGGAGGATTTGATATTATACAAGAATTAGAGATGAGTGGAGAACTTGAAGAACTAGTATCTTCAATTTCACAAAATTAAAATTCTAAATTTTAATTATTTATTTAACCAATTCCCCTGCATATTTATTGCGAATATTTAGGGAACAGTCCTTCACAAGAGAATCCTAAGAGGAGGTACTCTGTTATAAACTAGCGATGATACTTTTGGGTTAGTGTTAAGGGCGTCATATTTTTAAAAGAAGATAAAACATTTTTTTAATTATTTTAACATATATAGTTCACCTCTTCTTCTTATGCTGAATTTTTCCTTCAATTCTCTTTAAAATTGATTTAGGTAAATTTTCTAATTGTGGAGTTTGTTTCATTTTATATTCAATTTTATACTCTTGCAGAACTTGTTTGAATTTTTCAACATCCTCTTTTGAAATGAAATTAATGGTTGTTCCTTTATTTGTATGCCTTGTTGCTCTTCCTATTCTATGAACATATTTTGTATGATCTTGTGGGATAGAGTAATTAATAATATGTGAAATCTGAGGAACATCAACTCCTCTAGAGAGTAAATCAGTTGCAATTAAAACATCAAATTTCATCTCTTTAAAATCATTAATAGATTTATTTCTTTCAAACTCACTTGTAGTTGAACTCACAGACCTATAATCAAATCCTAATTCCTTTACAACAGCTTCAACTTGTCTTATATGTTCTTTTCTATTTACAAATATAAGTAAAAGACCAAATTGGAGATTTTTAAGAGTATGATGAAGAAGTGAGAGTTTTAAATTACTCTCAATAATATAAATTAATTGAGAAATTTGTGATTTTTCAACTAATGAAGGGAGTTCAATTACTTTTGGATTATGTAAATATTCTTTTGCAATTTGACCCATTTCTTTAGTATATGTAGCTGAGAAGAGTAAATCTTGTCTTTGTTCTGGAAGTGATTCAATAATTTGTTCTAAACCTTCTAAGTGTTCTTTTGTAAGTAACATATCAGCTTCATCTAAGATTAAACTTACAATTTGAGTGAGTTCATCTGAATTTTCTTGCAGTTGTTGAGCTAAAATTTTAGGAGTTGTGACTAAACAAGTTGTATTTTGAGTAATTATATTAAAACTTTTTTCTTGAATATTTTTTTTAAGTGTTGTGATTGAAAAAGTAGATTCATTTGGTATTATTTTTGTAATCATTGAATGAATTTGTTCAACTAATAGTGTATTTGGTGCTAAAATAATATATTTTAATTTGAGATTAGAAGGATTTTGAGATTTTGAAATTTTAGGTGATTCTTCATGCTCAATTATCATCTTAATTCCATAAATGAGTGTTTTTCCACTTCCAGTTGGAGCTTGAATAAGTAAATCTTGTGTGCTTAGAGCATAATCAAATGCTTTGTGTTGAATTGGAGTTGGAGTTTTAAATCCATTTTCTTCAAGTTTTTCAACTAAAAGAGGATATTTATTAAATAATTGACTAAATGATTGTACTTTTTGAGATTTCATAGTATATCAAATACTATTATACTTATAAATATGGCTAAAATATTGTGTTATTGAGTATTCTTAGTAAAAATAATTTAAACATGTCACTTTAGAGTAACAAAAAACAATATCTTTATAAATAATGAAGTCTTAGATAAAGTAATGAAAGCGTTAAAAACTCCAGAATTTGTAGACACTATTGAAGATAGAGCTCACAGAGCGTTTGATAAAGTGAAAAGAGATATTGAGTCACTTGAGCAAGAACAAGTAATTCAAAACAGAAGTATTAATGATTTAGGAGATTTATTATCTAAATTAGAGCAAAATTATGCAAATTTACTAACTTTATTAAAAGAAGTTCAAAAAGATGCTAAAAATAATGTAAAAGACCCAAGTGTTGAAAATCATAAATTTCAAAGAAAAATTGAAGAACTTGAACTTGAAATTAAAAATTTAAAACAAAATTTGGGAGGGGATGAAATTTCAATTGAATGGTTAAAAAGACATATTCATGATAATAAAAAAGAAATTTTACTTCAAGTGTCTAATTTACAAGAACAAGTAGATGCTCAAAAGTTAGAAGTTGCACGAGAAATTTTAGATCAATATAACGCTATTAGAGATGAATTTTTAGTAAAAGAAAAATTAGCAATTACTCAAATTAAAAATGAATTAATTGCACAAATTAGAAGAGATTTAAAAGAAGAGTTAAAAATTGATTTAAGAGATGAACTTAAAGTTGAGTTAAAAGATGAATTAAGAGCAGATTTAAAAGAAGAGCTTAAAATTGAATTTGTTCAAGTTGATGAATATACATACAAAATTAAAGAAATTGTTGCATATCTTAAAGAGAGTAAAAATTATATTAAAGAATATACTTCACCTCAATTTGCAGTTCTTGAAAAACAAATTGAATTATTAAAACAAGCTCTTAAAGATTCACAAGATTTTGAATCTCAAGAAAAATTACTTGATATTTTAGAAGGACTACAAGTTAAAGTTGAAGAATTAGAAGAACAATTACAATTAAAAGCACAAGATGAGGATTTAGCTGGAATTGAAGAAAAATTAAGTGAACTAGTTGAAGCAGTTGAGAATATTAAAAATGATTCACAAGAAGAATTTGAGTATGTAACTCCTCAAGAACTTGAAAGCACAACTCAAACATTAAAAGTTGAGTTTAATTCAAGAGTAGATTCTCTTCAATTACAAGTTGAAGATAATTCAGAGAAAATTCAAATTTTAGATTCATTTTTAGAAGAAGAAGTGGAAGAAAAATTAATTCCACAAGTTGAAGAATTAGTGAATAAAACTCAAGATTTACAAACTCAAATTGAAAGTATTGAGATTCCTGAAATCCCTCAAATTCCTGAGCAAGTTGAAGCAGTAGATATCTCACCTCTTGAAGAAAATATTGAAATTTTAAAATCTAATTTAAAAGAATTAACTGATGATGTTGTAATAATTAGAGAAGATTTAGATAATTTAGAAATTCCTCAAATTACTCCTGAAAATATTGATGCATTAAAACAAAGAGTTGAAGAAGTAGAAGAAGAGCTTGCAAGAATTGGAGCAATTGAAGAAATTGACCCAAGTGAGTTTGTAACTATTCCTCTTTTAGAAGAATCAATTCAAAATTCAGAAATTAAAGTTAAAGATGAATTAAGAGTTGAATTAAGAGATGAAATGAATGATGTTGCAACAGATATTGCAACAACAGTTGTTGATTCAAGAGTAACTCCTATTGAAGAAGAGATGAAAACACTTCAAGATGTAATTTCGCAAATCAAAGATGAAGTTGCAGAGTTAAAAGAAAAATTAGAGCAAGATTTAGAATCTATTGATTCACAAATTAAAGAATTAATTGAAGAAAAAGCTGATAAAGTAACTCTTGAGGAATTAAAAGAGAGTAGAGTTGAAGTGGTTTCATTTGAAGAAACTGTTGAGAAGATTAGAGAAGAAATTTCATCAATTGAACTTACAGATGAAATTGATACAACAATATTTGCTCTTAAAGATGAAGTGGCTCTAAGAAGCGAGTTAGAAGAATTACTTGAAAGAGTTGAGCAATTAGATAAAGATGTTGATGTAATTGATAGAGATGTTACAACTCTTGATGGTACAAAAGCTGATGTGAGTTTAGTTGATGAAATTCAAAACAAAGTTGAGAATTTACTTGAAGCTAAAAAAGAATTACAAGAACAAATTGAATCACTTGAAGAAGAGGTAAGAGCAATTGAGATACCTGAAATTCCCGAAATTGAACAAAAAGAAGTTCAAGAAGTTGATTTATCACCATATGCTCTTCAATCATTAGTTGAGAAATCACTAAGTGAATTAGAAGAAGAATTAGCAGGAAAGGTTGATGATGTATCTTTAAGAGTTGATGGAGTTGAGAGTAGAGTTATTGATTTAGAAGAAGCTGTTGAGAAACATGATGAAGAAATTGAAGTTCTTGATAGAGATTTAACAATTATTGATAAAAATAAACTTGAAGAAGTTGAAGTGAGTTCATTAGTTGAAGAAGCAGTTATTGAAATTAGACAAAGAATTGAAGATACAATTGTTGAAATTAATGAAATTAGGGAGCAATTAACTTATCTTGATGAAGAAGTTAAAGCAATTGAGATTCCTCAAATGCCAGAGATTCCAGAGTCTATTGATACAAGCGAATTTGCTTCAAAAGAAGAAGTTGAAGAAGTATCTTCAAGAATTACAACTAGAGTTGATGGAGTTGAGAGTAGAGTTGTTGATGTAGAAGAATTAATTCAAAAACATGATGGAGAAATTGAAGTACTTGATAGAGATTTACAAGCATTAGATACACAAGTTCAAGCAATAGAGATTCCTGAAATTCAAGAAATGTCTGAGCCAGTTGAACTTCCAAATATGAATGACTATATGAGAAAGGATGAGTTTGATGTATCTGAGTTTGTAAAAGTTGAAGATCTAGAAGAGGATAGAAAAGAATTAAGAGATTTAGTTGATCAAGTAACTATTATTAATTCAATTGTTGAGCAACTTCAAGAAGATGTTAAGGCATTTGAAGGAGTTGAAGAAGTAGCAGAGCAAGTTTTAGAGATTAAAGATAAAATTCAAGAACTTGAAGAGTTGAAAGTTCAAATTGAAGATTTAAGAGAAGTTGTTGAGAAACATGATGAAGAAATTGAAGTTCTTGATAGAGATTTGTTAACTCTTGATATTAATAAGGCTAATAAAGAAGATATTGTAGAATTTAATAGCGAAGAATTAGATAATAGTGTTTCTAAACTTCAAGAACAAGTTCAATCATTAGTTCAAAGAGTTGAAGAGATGGAACAAAATCCAGTAACTTCTGTTGTGCAAGAGAGTATTGTTGAGAGTGTTAAAGAGAGTACTCAAGAAATTCAGGAGAGAATTGAGACTATTGTGACACAAATTCAAGAGATTGAGCATATAAATTCAGGAGACGAATTTTCAAAAGAAGAATTTGTTGAATTGGTTCAAAAAGTTCAAAGTGTTGAAGAAGAAGTTGAACAACTTAGAAACTCACTTGAAGAAATGGATAAAATAATTGAAGAAAATCATTCTAAATTTGCTTTACTTGAAGACTTTAACACATTAAAAGAAGAAATTAATAATTTAGAGATCCCTCATATTAATGAAGAAGCATTTGCTCAATCTTCAAGAGTTGAAGAATTATCAAGTTTAATTGATTCATTAGATGAACAATTAAAAGTTGTTAAATTAAATGTTGAAGATTTAGATTCACGAAAAGTTGATTCAAGTGAAGTTGAAGATATTGATACAGATGAGTTTGTGAGTCAAGATCAAATTGAAGAAGTTCAAGCAAGTGTTTCAAATCTTGAGGAGTTACTTCAAAAATTAATTTCATCAGTTGATGATTTAGAAGAAAAAGTACAAAGTGAAGAAGAGGATGAAACTTCAAGTGTTGAACATGCATCTCTTGAAGAGTTTGAAAATTTACAAAATAATTTAAAATCATTTGAAGAAGAAATTACTTCAATTAAGGAGAGGTTAGAAGAATTTGATACTAATATTTCTCTTCTTGATGCAGATAAAGCTCAAAGAGTTGAGTTTGAAGAAAGATTTGAAGAAATTAAAGAGAAGTTTGAGAATTTAGAAGAGACAACTACACAAGTTACAACTCAAATTAAAGAGAGCGTAACTTCTATTGAAACTAATTATGATGAAGTAATTGAGGAATTACAGCAAAAAGTAACTTCTCTTGAAGAAGAAGTCAGAGCAATTGAAATTCCTGATATGCCTAAACCTCAATTAGTTGATACAAGTGAGTTAGAAAATAAAGTAGAGGAGTTATCAACTTCTATTACAGAGTTAGAAGAGAAATTATCTGAACTAGATTCACGTAAAGTTGATTCAAGTGAAGTTGAAGATATTGACACAGAAGAATTTGTAAATAGAGATGAGCTTCAAACAAGAATTGATGAATTAAAATCAAGTCTTGAACATGTAAGTACTCAATTAACTGAAGTAAAAGAAGAAATTAAAGAGGAGTACAAAGAAGAGATTAAAACAGAAGTTATTGAGATGAAGTCAGAAGTTACAACTCAAATTAAAGAGGAAGTAAGAGAAGAACTCTTTGAAGAATTACAATCAAGATTAACCTCTCTTGAAGAAGAAGTACGAGCAATTGAAATTCCTGATATGCCTGAACCTCAATTAGTTGATACAAGTGAGTTAGAAAATAAAGTTGAAGAATTATCAACTTCTATTACAGAGTTAGAAGAGAAATTAACTGAACTAGATTCACGTAAAGTTGATTCAAGTGAAGTTGAAGATATTGACACAGAAGAATTTGTAAATAGAGATGAGCTTCAAACAAGAATTGATGAATTAAAAGTAAGTCTTGAACATGTAAGTACTCAATTAATTGAAGTAAAAGAAGAAGTAAAAGAGGAAATTTCTTCACAGATTAGAGAAGAAGTAAGGGAATTAATTGAAGAAGAAGTTCAAAGAGGAGTTAAAGAACTTGAAGATATTGCATTATTATATTCACAAATTGATACTCTAAGAGATGATGTTGAATCTTTAAGAATTCAAATTGATGATTCACAAAGTGCAACTGAAAGTATTAAAGAATTAAAAGAGGAGATTACAAGAATTGAACAAAGAGTTGAGGAATCATTTGAAAGCATTGAAAATATTGAGCATGAAACTCAAACTACAACTCAGACTATTACACAAGAAGTAATTGAAACTGCAAGAGAAGATATTTCAAATGAAGTTGAGAAATTAAAAGACCAACTTGAAATGTATGTTTTACAAAGAGACTTTGAGGATAAAATTCAAGAACTTGATGAGTCTAAATTAAATGTTGAAGACTTTGAAGAGTATGTTAGATTTGAACTTGATGCAAGAGAAGTGTATGAGAAATCATATGTAGAATTACTTGCAAGATTCCATGAAATTAATCATACTAGTCAGAGTAAATCTGAATATCAAGAAGAGATGAAGAAGTGTAGAACTATTATCACTAAATTTATTGAAAGTGAAGAGAAGAGATTATCTAAATCTTATAGTTCAAAATTCACTCAACCGTTCTTCAAAAGACTTAGAAGTTCAATTACAAGAGATGCGAATTACTTAAAAGATTCTTGGAGAAATTTACCAATTACTCAGGGAAGAGAAGTAGCTCAAAAGAGAAGTGAAAATATTAAAAAAGATGTAAAAGAGGATGTCGAGCAGGAGGATTTCTTCACCTGGTTTGCATTTAATCGAAAATAAATAAGAGTTATTGCTCTAAGTTTGTTTTCAACAAATTTGAATATTTTTTATATTTATTTTTTTACTTTCCTATATTTTTTCTATTCTTCAAGTGAGATAACTATTTTAATGATTATATATACTCTATGCTAGAAGAATAAAAAAATAAATTAATTTATCCTTCTAAGAAGTTTTTTAATGTTGGTACTATTTGTTTCTTGCGAGAAAGAGCTCCTCCTAAATCTAAAAATCCATTCTCCAATAATGTAGAGGAGAATGCTTGTTGCACTTGAACACCAAACTCTTCATTAGAGCAAATTGAATAATTTTTCTCATCTAAAATATCTACAACACTAAACATTACACCTGTTAAATTATCTCTTTCTTGAATTTGAGTAAGTGCTTCTTTAATTTCACTAAGTCTATTTATACCATATTGAGCATTTGTAGTCTCCATTACACCAATTCCATACATATTACCATTAAACTCAAACTCTTTATAATCAATTTGAATCATCTCAATTGCTGTAATATCCCCTAAATCACTTTTAGCACTAAACATATCTAAACTAAATTTTTCAACATCTTCAATTTGAGCAATTTCATTTAACATTTCAACTAATTCTCTATCTTCATGAGTTGTAGTAGGAGATCTAAAATATAAAGTATCTGAAACAATTCCTGCAATCATTAATGTTGCAAGTTCTTTTGAAATTTCAATTTGTTCCTCACTAAACATTTTAGCAACAATTGAACAAGTTGAACCAATAGGTTCAGCTCTAATGTATAAAGGAGCAGAAGTTTCTAAACTAAATTTATGATGATCAACTATATAGTATAGTGAATATTGTTCAAGATTATCAATACTTTGAGCTTTTTCGTTATGGTCAACTAAAATAAGCTCACTCTTCTCCTCAAATGAAGTTACTAACTCAGGAATTATTGAAGAAGTATAATTCATTACAAATTGAGTTTCTTTATTTAACTCTCCAAGTCTATATGCTTGAGCATTATGTCCTTTTGCTTTCATAAATTCTTGCATAGCAATTGCTGAGCAAATTGCATCAGTATCAGGATTTTTATGTCCTATAATTTTATATGTTGTCATAGAAAAAACTAAATTAAATTATTTTATAAAATTGAGTATTAATTATAAGTTCAAAATATATAATAGACAAACTTTAAACTTATCAAATTTATTTTACATTTTATTTATAATGCAGGAGTTTCACTCCTGCTGACCTGTGAGAAGAGATATTCACTCTGTTCAATCTCTTTGTAAAATTTATTTTACATTTTATTTAAATACTTCTACAATATATTATATCTATGGAAGTTCAAGCAATATCTCCAAGTTGGCCTCATTATTATTCAAAGATGATTCATACAACAAATAAACAAAGTAATGTTGCAATTCTCACACTATGGTCAAGAAAAGATATTTATATAAAATCAATTCCTTCTCATTTGTATAATTCAATTGGTCAATTATATTCAAGAGAAGAAGGAGTATCAACGTTAATTAGAAATTTATGTCTAAATACATACATTACAGACTTAGTAATAGTAGGTGTTGATTTAAATCACTGTGCAGATGCTCTACTTGCATTATTTGAAAAAGGAGTAAATGAAAAAAATGAAATTCTATGTGAGTATTATTCTAAGTTAGATGATGAGATATCAAAAGATGCAATTCAAAGAATAAGAGAAAATGTAACACTTCATGATTTTAGACATTTTAAAGATAAAGAAGAATTATCTAAACAAATAGAACTATTACAAAAAAAAGAAATTAAACCCTATTTTGAAATTGAAATGTTTAAAGAGGCTCAAATTAAAACACCTCAAACATTTCCAAGTTCAAAAACTAATTATTCAATTCATTCATTATATGTAAAAGATGCATGGATTCAAATCTTAAAACATATCATGAAATTTGGTATTTTAAAAGACTCTCAATATGAAGAAAAACAACGTGAATTAATTACAATTACTTCAACAATTACTAAAGAAGACCCTAATGATTTTAAACTTATAGAAGAATTTGGATTTACAAAAGAAGAATTAGATTCATACATTCCACAAGTAACTTCAATTAATGAAATTGAAGGATTAGAATATACATATGGACAGAGATTAATGAATCATAAGAAAATTAATCAAATTGATAATATTATTGAACAAATTAATGCAGAAGAATTTACTCGAAGAGCAGTTGCATTCACATGGGATGTGACAAGAGATTACAATAGTCCAAAATGTCCTTGCCTAAATTTAGTTCAAGTATTAGTTCAAGACAATATACTTCATATGACATGTTATTTTAGAAGTAATGATATGTATGAAGCATGGCCAAGAAATACGTTTGCTCTTAGATACTTACAAAAAATGATTTGTGAAAAAACACATAAATCACTTGGAAATTTAACAATCATTTCAAATAGTGCTCATATTTATGAACGTTCTTTTAGAAAAGTAGAAGCTATTCTTGAAAAAAAACAAAAGAAAGTGACTTGGGATCAAGATCCTAATGGAACTATTGCAATAAATAATATTGACAATAAAATTGTTGTAAAACATTTAGATACAAATGGTCAAAGATTAGAACAATTTGAAGGAACTAGTGCAATTGAATTATACAAATACATTGCAAATAGTTTGAAAATTTCAGATATCTCACATGCTATGGACATTGGATGTGAACTTCAAAAAGCACAAATAGCACTTGAACAAAACATTGAATATATGCAAGACCAACCATTAAAATTTAATTAATTTTTTTAGTTTTGAAGAAATAAAAATTCATTTAATGTTTGAGGAGATGCTCTTACAATTCGCGGATTTCCTTCTCTTAAGATTTCTGGAGATTGATACCCCCAACTAACTCCAAGTGCGTATACTCCTGCTTCATTAGCTGCAATCATATCACTTTTAGTATCTCCAATATATGCAATAAGTGGATTTGAGATATTTATAACACCATCCCTATATTCAATAACTTTTGCGTGTTCTCGTATTATGTTTCTCTTTGAGTGAACTCCTCCTTCTACAACTCCAAAGTAATCCCTAATTTTTAATCGTTCTAAATCTTCATTTAAACTATCTTGTGGATGGGCACTTATAATACTTATTCTGCCACTGCCTAGAGTTTTTGGGATATTTCCCAGTAATTGTTCAATTCCATCATATAATTTAACAGGATACTCTCTACAACTTTTAGCTAATTCTTTTTTATACAGCGTATCTAACTCAGTATCACTTATATCATCTCTAACTCCAAAACTTCTAAACATCTCTACACAAGAACCTTTAGCATTTGCTTTAAATCCTTCAAGGCTCAATGGTTTATTTGCATATTTTCCAAACGTTGAAGGGAATTTTGAAAATCCTAACTCTTTAACTCCTCCCCAATTTGCATAAAACACTTGATCTAAATCATCCCAAAGAGTTCCACTCACATCAAAAATTAAACCTCTAAATCTACTTCTAAGCATATAATTTTTATTACTTATAAGTTTATAAATATAATGTACAAAATACAATACTTAATAAAGTTTTAATTTTAGAAATTAATTTTTATAAATTATATCATGATGGTCAAAATCTTCAAATGTAATTTCTTTTTTATTTTCATCAACACTAAATGTTAATACAAAATGAGTATCTATATGAACTCTCTTTAGGTGTTGAAGAGGTTTTCTAAGATTTTTAAAGTGCTGAGGATTTTCACAAATTTCTTCAATTTTTTTAAAAATTATATTTAATTGTTTCTTGTTTTTCTTAGATAATTTTTTAAATTTTTTATCTAATTCTTCTTTAATTGAAATTGAATACATTTTCATTTATATCTTGCTTTTAATTCTTGAATTGTACCTATTTCAATAGATTGACTTTTAGAAATTTCTTGTGCTTTTGAGATATAAGAAGGGTTCAATTCTTCATTATTTTTAAATAATTGAGCTAATTTATTAATTGCCTGAGATTTATCTTTTAAATTATATTGAGCTTTAATAATATTAAGTAGTTGATTAGTTTGAGAATCAATATCAATAATTGCTTTTACCATATTAATCTAATATTAACACAATATTAATAAATTTTCCTATTTTCTGTTAATTGTAATTTCACTTACTTCCATATTCTTTGGAAGTTGTAATATTGTTATCATCAACTCAGCTAAATCTCTAGGTTCCATCCATTCATCTCCCAACTCTATTTTTTGATTTGTTGCTTTTTCAAAAATTCGACTTTTAAACCCCCCAGGATTAAAACCAATAACTCTACATTTTGTTTTCTTAAGTTCTAATTGTAGATTTTGTGTTACTCCTCTTATACCCCATTTTGAAGCACCATATGCTAGTTGTTCTTCATATGCTTTAAGTCCCACTGTTGAGCTCACATTTACAATATCTGCTTGATTTTGTTTAATAAGAGTAATGAGTTTACTGGTAAGAAACGCAGGTGCTAGAACATTTACTTTAAATACTTCTTCTAGTTTTTCATACGAAATATTTTCAAGTTTAGAGATACTTAAAATTCCAGCACAATTAATTAAGGCATCAAAAGAGGAGTGGTTATCTTCTATTTTTTTTACAACTTCAATAATTTGGTTTTTATTAGTTAAATCAACAGAGTAATGAGTAACATCTAATTTAGGTTTTATTCTAGAAATTCCAACTACTTCAATTCCAAGTTTAATACACTTTTTAGCAACTTCAAATCCTAAACCTTCACTCACTCCTGTAACAATTATCTTTTTCATAATTAATTAGTATGAATAGTATTTATTAAAGTATGTTTTAGGAAAATTATTTATTTTTATTATTGACAAATTCAAAAAATCTATTCTTAAATAAGCTTTAGACACAAGTTCTTTAATTTCTATTTCTAAATTAGGATTTTATTTATTTCTTTTAAAAAATATTATAATTTTTTTCAATAGTTTCTTTACTCTCTTTTCCCATAATATTTTTAAAAAATCAATATTTATAAATTTTAACTTGAAAATATATACAAGTTTTGCAACGCAAAACTTAGAGTTATTAGAATTCTCCGAATTCTCTTCTACTTCCATCGTCTTTTCCAAGTCTAATACTATCTAAATTATCAGGAGTATACACTCTAGATTCTGGATACAATTTTCTAATCACTTCAGCATAAAATTTAATCTTACTAGGCTCTCCATGATTTAGAATAAATTGTTGAGGTCTCACACTTAAAGTTTGTAAGAATTTTTTAGAGGAGTATAAATCACTGTGACCTGAAAATGCTCCTCTCATTTGTTCAACTCTTAAATTAACTTTTAATCTATCATCATAATTACCAGTATTACTAATTAAAATATCTTTCTCACCATCTTTAACCTTTCTACCCAATGTACCATTAGCTTGATAACCTACAAAAATAATCATATTCTTCTCATCAGGAGCAAAGTGTTTAAAGTATTCAACTGAAGACCCTCCATTCATCATACCTGAAGTTGCAAGAACAACACAAGGCTCAGTACTTTCAAGAATTTCTTGTCTTCTTTGATGAGAACTTACTTGTTCAAAGTTTTCAAGTAAAAATGGATTATCTCCTCTTAAAATTCTATTTCTTAATTGATGATTCAAAAATTCAGGATATGCTGTGTGAATTGCTGTCACTTCTCCAACCATTCCATCAATATATACTTTCAAATTTTTAGGAAGTCTTTCTTCTTCAATCAAATGAGCAATAGTTAAAAGCATCTCTTGAGAACGTCCAATACCAAACACAGGAATTAACACTTTACCACCATTAACATACGCATCAAGTAATAACTTTAAAAATTCCTCTTCTCCCTCCTCTCTTGCTAAAGACTGATCTTTAGGACCACAATTAGTTGCTTCAAGAGTCATACTCTCAAGTCTTGGAAAGTTAGTATGTGCTCTATTGAGTAATCTTTGCTTATTAGAAAAATTAAAGTCAGCACCATACATAAAATTATGAATCCCATTTCCAATATTTACATGACAAAATGCTGATCCAATAATATGTCCTGCGTTATATAAAGTAAGTCTAATATCAGGTGCAACATCTGTCACTTCTTCATAATCAAGAGTAATTACATGTTTTAACATCTCTTTAATATCTTCAACCTTATACAAAGGAGCAGCAGTATTACTATCATTAGTCCAAATTTTTACAGTATCAATTAATGATAGAGCCATAATATCACGAGTAGGCTCAGTACAATAAATAGGTCCTTTATACCCAATTTTATACAAATAAGGAAGTAATCCAACATGATCAATGTGTGCGTGTGATACAACAACAGCGTCAATATCTTCAATTTTAAAATCTGGAGAATCTAAAATAGGATACTCATTAGGATCACCATGAGGAACAGCAGGGTCAATTCCACAATCAAATAAAATTCTACTCTCACTAGTTTGTAAATACCAAGCAGAACGTCCAATTTGAAGACCTGAACCTAAAACTGTAACTCTTGACCAACCTTTAATTTTTCCACTCTTCCAACCTCCATAAATTCTTTTACCAACATTATTTAAGAATTTTCTTCTATACTCACTTTCTTGAAATTCAACTGCTCTCATAGTATCAACAGTTAAAGACCTCATAGGAGGTTTTCTTCTAATATTTACACTCCAATGCGTATTTTCTTGAATAGTTCTCAAATTACTTCCACCTTGACCAACAGCTGAACCTACGTTATCAACTTCAAGAGTTAAACTAGAACGTGCACTATCAAATAAGAATTTATCAATTACAACATCAGGTAAAATCTCTTTAACTTTTTTCTCAGTCTCTTCTTCAGGAAGTAAAATAGAAGGGTCAGCTCTAAGTGCAATTCTTTTTTTAAACTTTTGAACAATTTGTCTTAGTTTATCTCTACCATTAAATAAAAATTCTTTATCAATTGTATATACAACAATATTTGCTGCTTCAAATTCAACTGATGAGACTTTATCCTTTGGCAATTCTTTTAAAATTTCGTCTAATAATTTAATATTCATTTTTTAATTGTATTTTAATTATATTAATAATTTTAGTTCATTTGTATTCAACTTAAATCAAACTATTTTAATTTAATCATGAATTAAAATTACATTTCAAGTATTTTGTATAAGAATAGTAAAACACTATTTAAAGAACAATAATACTTATCAATTCTTGGTATAGAAATATATAAATCTACCAATTAAATATATTAGTGTAAATATATTTATAAATATTACTAAGATTATAAGAACATTCATTATTAAAAATATAAATTTATGAATTAAATAAAAACAATCAAATTAAAAACTATTTATAAAGCCTATTCAAATCCTACAATATAATTATCAAGTAATGAAGAATTATTAGAATTTGAACTAATTGCATATGAAATTGAACTATTTTGCAAAGTTGGAACCTCAAATTCGAATAAATAACCTACAAATAATGTATTTGAAACCATAGTTAAAAAATTATAGATTGGTGAAAATGAAGCAAAATTAAATAATTCATCAACAAAATCATAAATTTTAGTCTCAAACGAATTTTCAAGAATTGGTGTAAATTCAATATCGACAATATAAATATTTGATGAATCAAAATTAATTTCTTTAGAAACTTGTGAGTGTGCATCTTCAATAATTCTAATTGAAACTTGCTCCTCAATAATTGGAGATGAAGAGGTATTATATATAAATGTTAATGTATATAAACCTCTTCCAAAAAATTCTAAATTTCCATCCCATGTAAAGTTATTAGCACTTGTAAGAGTAGAAATATTTGAAGAATCACCATTCACGTACACTCCCACAAATTCTAGAGGAGCAGTTGAATTCAACTCAAGCGAGATTATTTGTGAGTTTAAAAATTTAGAATTATTAACAGGTTCAATAATGGTTATATTAAATTCTCCAATACCAATATTAAAATAGCGTATGGGGGTTGAAAATATTGCACCTCCACTATTAGTTGCTTGAGTAAAATATGAATAAGTTCCATTTGTAAGCTCAGAAGCATTGGTAAAAAATGTCCAATTATCAATATTTTTTTGTTTAAGCCTTGAATTATAATGAAATAAAATTTCATTTGAATTAAGAGCTCTTGTATATAGTTTAATTTCATCAATTAATCCATTTAAATTATCTCCAGTTCTTGTACCAAACACATAATTAGGAGAATTTACAGAAATACTTGTTTGAGAATCAGAGCCTGTAGTTATAAGTTCTCCATTTTTATAAATTGAAGTATCTCCTGAATTAAATACAAATGCCCAATGATTCCAAACATTAGTTTCAAGTCCTCCAATAACATGGTGATTATTTCTCCAATCTCCTTCTAGATTCCACCTTAAACGCAAGATATCATTTCCAGTTGGAGATTGTGAACTTCCAAGCTCCACCAACACATTACCATCTCCCCATAAAAAATATTGATTTAATGATAGTGAGTTTTGTTTAATCCAACCCATAATTGTTATTTGATTTTGATTACTAAATTCAGAAAAAGAAGGAATAGTCATTGAATGAGTACCACTTGAAAAGCTCAAAGCTGAACCATATACTCCCTCACTATTCCAACTTGCACCAGAAATAGTTGCATTATTTTGAAATCTTGAACTATCAACAGCAAGTGAATTAGTCTCTCCTATAAGAGAATTATTGTCTAAATTGAACATAGCAACAAGAGAATTGTCATATATTGAATATGAGTTCGAATTAAAATTAAATAAAAATTCACGTAAAAAATCTAATGGATTTGTAGAAATAGACAAATTAAGAAGAGTTGAATTTCCAATAATAGTTTGAAAATTATTAGGAGTTGGAGAATTAAAAGCTAAGTCAATTTCTAAATCTTCACTAAGTGTAATTTTTCGAGTTTCAAGTGTCTCAAGTAAACTTCCATTTTGAGCAATTAAAGAAGCATTAAATTCATATTTTCCATATTCTAAATTTGTAATATTTATAAAAGCAGGAAGTGAAGTAAAATTAAAACTTTCAATTATTCCTGAAGAATTATAAAGGTTAATTTGTATCGTTCTATTATTTAAATTTAAAATTGTACTATTAATTTCAACAAAATTTTGAAAAAGAATTGAATCATTAAAAGGAGTTGGAAAAAAATATATAAATGAACTTCCAATAACTATTGATCTCAATTCTGTTAAATTTGAAACAGTTGCATTTGAAATAGTTGCATTATAAAAAAATACTCCTGTTTGAAGTTGATTTTTTTGAGTTTGAAACTTGAAAGAAGAAGAATTTATTTGTTCGAAATTACTATTAAATCTGTTCTGAATTTCACTCTCACTAAGAGCAATATCCCAAATTCTTACTTCATCAATATACCCTTGCCAAGCTTGACCGTAATTTTTATTCAAAGTACCAATTGTTAAATCTGAATTACTATTTCGTGGAATTGAAGTTTGTGAAGAAGCAGTTGTAGCAACTAATTGTCCATTATAATAAAATCTTTTTCTCTGAGAACTTGGAGCAGTTCCATCAAATGTTACAGTTAAATGAACCCATTGATTTTGTGGAAGAGAAACACCAGAATTATGTCTATCTCCAATAACATCAAAATTAATATGTCCATTAGTAAAAGAAAAAATACTCCAAGAACGTCCATTAGTTCCAGTTCCAATTCTCTTTGATGCAATTCCTCTTGCTTGAGTATCACTAAATTCTCTAAATACCCATGCTTCAAATGTAAATTGTGTCATATCATCTAAACTTTCATCATCAGGGATTTCAATCCAATCATTAGTTCCATCAAAATATACCGAATTTCCTCCAAATCTTGAAAAATTTGAAAATACAGCATCTCCTACTAAAAATCCGTTATTTGAGTATAATGATGAATCAACCACATTTGAAGAATTTTCATTAATTTGAGAATTATTATTTAAATTTAACATTAGAACTAAATTTTCAGAATAATAAATTTCTTCTTCCAAGTTCCAACTAAATATAAAATCAGTAAACTTAAAAGAACTTATATTTAAAGTAATTGAAACATTTGAATTTTCATCAAGAACTGTTAAATCATCAGGAGTTGGAGGGGTAAAAATAATTGATGAGAATATAAATTGAAGTGAGAAAAATAATAATATGAGTAGAAGTATATTAAAACTTTTTATATATTTGAATAAATCTGAAATTTTCATTTTAGTATATTTTTTTAAATTTAAGAGTATAATTAGCAAAAATATATTTATTTTTTTAATATTTATAACTTAATGCCAGTAATTGTAGTACAAATCTTTAAATAAAAATAATTATATTTTATAATTATGAAATCAATAATACTTGAACTTCTAAAAAAACATAATATTGAAATAGAAGAAAAATTACTTGAAGCTCCAAAACTAAAAGAACATGGAGATGTATCTCTTCCTTGTTTTATATTATCAAAGCAACTTGGAAAAAATCCTGCTCAAATAGCAAAAGAATTAGAAGAAGAATTTAATAAAAATAAACCTCAAGAATTATCAAAAATTCAAGCAACAGGGCCATTTTTAAATTTCACATTTAATCCTAGTGTTTATGCAAAAGAATTAATCTCAAAATATTCTCAAAATCCAAAAGTAGAAGAATCTCAAAAAATAGTAATTGAATTCCCATCTCCAAACACGAATAAAAATCTTCATATTGGACACACTAGAAATATGCTAATTGGAAATTCTCTCTATCTTTTACTTAGTAAAGTAGGTCACAATGTTGTGACTACAAATTTGAATAATGATAGAGGAATTTCAATTTGTTATGCAATGCTTGGATATCAAAAATTCAAGACTCAAGAAACACAAGAAAGTTTAAATCTAAAAAGTGATGAGTATGTTGCATATTTATATGCTAAAATTTCAAATATTATAAAAGAAGAAGAAAAAATTTCAGGAGAAGGAAACTCACCAGCATATAAAGAGGCAATGAATATGCTTGAGAAATGGGAAGCAGGAGATGAACAAGTAAGAGAATTATGGAAAGAGGTATTAGAGTTAGTATATCAAGGATATACAAAAACATATCATAATTATAAATTACATACTTTTGATAAACAATTTTATGAAAGTGAAGTATATGATAAAGGAAGAGATTTGATTGAAAAAGCTCTAAAAGAGAAAGTTGAAGGAATATTTGAAGATGAAAGTGGTGCTATTGGAATTGATTTAGAAGATGTTAAATTAGGAACAAAATTCTTACTTCGTTCAAATAAAACTACATTGTATATGACACAAGATTTGTATTTAGCTCAATTAAAAGAAGAATTATTTAGCCCAGATAAAAGTATTTTCATTGTAGGTCATGAACAGGAATATCATTTTAATGTACTCTTTGAAATTTTAAAGAGATTTAATTTAGGAGGATATGAAAAAAATTATCACTTTTCTTATGGATATGTATTTGATAAAGAAGGTAAAAAATTCTCATCTCGTGTTGGTAATACAATTGGTGCTGATGAAGTATATGAGCTGTGTGTAAATAAAGCAAAAGAGAATTTAATGAGTAGAAATGCAAATTTATCACATGATGAACTTGAGAGAAGAGCACATATTATTGGATTTGGAGCTTTAGCATTTTACTTTTTAAAATCTGCTCCTACACATAGTATTAATTTTGATGTAGAACAAGCATTAAGTTTTGAAGGAGAAACAGGTCCTTATGTTCAATATTGTTATGCAAGAATTCAATCATTACTTAAAAGAGGAAAGTTTAATGTTCAAATGTTACAAGAAAGAGAATTAAATTTTGACTCATCACATATTCCTTTATTAGAAAAGATTTCAAAGTATCCTGAAATGGTACTTGATTCAGCTCAAAAATATAAAATTTCTCAACTTGCACATTATACAATGCAGTTATGTAAAGAATTCAATGAATTATATCAAACTACACAATTTATTGGACACGAAAAAGAATTTGAATTATTATACATATCTCATTTAACAGCTCACACAATTAAAAAAACTCTAAGATTATTACATATAGATGTATTAGACGAGATGTAGAAGAAGATTTGAAATAATTTTTTTTAGTTATTTAGTTTTAGTTAATTTTTTAATAATTTTAAATAGAATGCTTTATAAACCATATTTATTATAAATTGAAAAAAATTAATATTAATTTTTATTTTTTGATAAGGAAAATTTACCACTACTTATCATTGAGAGAACAAGTAATCCTCCAATTACACTTAAATTTTTCAAAAATGCAATTAATTGTTCATCTCCAATGTGAAACATAATTGAAGTTAAAAATGTATATACAATTAAAATATATGCCCCATATTTCATATTCCAACCTGTTAAAACAAGTAGAACTCCAATTACTTCCATTAAAATTGCAGCAATAAGTAAAACTTCCCCACTTAGAAATGGAAGAGTAGCTGTAATCCAGGAAGAACCTGCAAACCCTGCTTGAGCAGAGAATGCAGTAATTTTACCAAATGCACTCATAGCAAATAATCCTACAATGAAAATTCTTGCAATGAGAATTTGAATATCATATGAAATAGTTTTAGTATTCATGTACATAAAATAAAATGATTACAATTTATAAAGAAAAGTTTCCTTTTAGAAACTAGAACACATTAATATTTAATTTTTATAACAAATATTAGTAAAACACTCAATGAAATACTAGCAACTAAAAATAAATAATTTTCAGGAATTGAAGTTAAAAAGAATAATGCAAAAATTAAATTTCCAATAATTAGACCTAAAAAATTACAACTAGATTGAATTGGATAATATTTTTCTTCATCTTTAAGAGAAGTTTTCTTAAAAAATAAAATTTCTCTAGTAGGCTCAATAAATGAATATCCAAGAGATGCTATAATTACTAATATTATTTTAATAGTGTAACTTTCAAAGAAGAAAGCTAGTCCTAAACTAATAATTGTAATTGAATAACCAATTAAAAATAAGTTTCTAAACTTAATCTTATCACTTAATTTTGATGCATAATAGTCATTAAGTATTAGAGGAATAAAGCAAAGACTAATTACAAAACCAATCTCAGATGCACTATATCCTTCTTTAAACATCATTAATGCAAAATAACTTTTAAAAGCCCAGTAAAAATGAATTCCACTTGATGTGAAATAAAGATTTCTATAAAAATCAATTTTTAAAAATAATTTTAAATTAGAAATCACGTTTTTAAAATTTAAAGGTTCATTTTCATCTCTATTATCTTTAATATCAATATTGAACAATAATAGTAATCCAATACTTAAAAAAAAAGCAGATAAATAATAAATATATTCAATTGGATATGTAGATATTATAGCAGAAGCCAAAAAAATTGATAAAAAAAATCCAACATTAAAAAAACTAAACAATATTCCTTCTTTTGAAGTTAATGAATCTTGGTCTAATGAATCTCTATACAATATGTTAAAACTTACAGTTCTAAAGCTTACAAATGTCATACCTAAAATAATGAATATTATAAATACACTAATACTATTAATTAATGGAATTATTATCGTTAATATAATTAAACTAATGATACTAAAATACAATAGTTTTTTTTCATGAAATTTTAGTAGAATTGGAGAAGCTAAATATGAACCTATAAATAAGGATAAGGAAATTAAAATATTAACTAAACCTACTAGAGAACTTCCTGCCATAAATTTTTCATATAAATAAATTGCCATAGTTCCAACTACTATAGAATAAGAGAGAGTAAATAGAAAAAAGATAATTAATAATTCATTTTTTAATAAAAGTTCTCTATATTTATAATGATGAACATACATATAAAATTAAATCAAAAAAATTATTTATTAATTTTTGTAATTCTAAATTTAGAAATAATTAGAATTTTATTTCTTAGTTCCTCTTAAAATAGCAATCCTAACAACAATTAAAAATTCTTGTTTCAAGTAACAACAATTAAAAATTCTTGGAAGGTTAAAATCTTACTTTTGACCTCTTAAGATTTTAATTCTAACAAAAATAAAATATTTTTGAAAAATTGCTATTTCTTAGTTCCTCTTAAAATAGCTATTCTCTCTTCAATTGGAGGGTGAGTTGAAAATAATTTACTCAAACCTCCTTTTTTCTTTCTAAATGGATTTGAAATAAACAAATGTGCTGTTGCATTATTTGCTCTCTCAATCATTGGATCAGGATCTCCTTTAATTTTTTCAAGAGCTGAAGCTAGTCCTTCAGGGTAACGTGTAAGTTCAGCACCTGTTGCATCTGCTAAATATTCTCTTTGTCTTGAAATTGCAAGTTTAATAAGTTGAGCTACAATTGGAGCTGTAATAATTAATATAAAATAAAATATAAATACAATAATCATAATTCTCCCATCTTTATTTCCTCCTCCACCTCCTCCTCCATGTCCTCCAAAGATAAACATTCTAAACAAAAAATCAGCAATAAATACTGTTGCACCAACAAGACCTGCAGCAAGTAGCATAATTCTAATATCATAATTTTTAATATGTGCAATTTCATGAGCAATAACTCCCTCTAATTCTTGCCTATTTAATTTTTTAATTAATCCAGTTGTTACAACCACATATGATTTTTCAGGAGAAAAACCTGTTGCATATGCATTAAGTGATGGGTCTTCAATAATATAACACTTAGGAGGAGTCCTTAAACCAGCTGCAATTGAGAGAGCTTCAGTTGAGTGATACAAATGAGGATAATGTTCTCTTGAAGCTTCTTTTGCACCAGTTGATGAGAGAATCATATTTGAACCTATCCCCATAAAAATTAAAATATAGATTAAAGATACAAATACTGCAACACCAACTGAGATAAGAATTGAACCAATATTAAAAATTTCACCAGTATAACTCATAGATAAAATAGTTCCAGCAGCTGCTCCTAATAAAGCTACAAAAATAAAAAACATACCTATAATAAAAACAGATTTAATCCTATTTTTTCTAATTTCTTCATGAATATTTAATGACACTTTTTATCTTAGTTGTAAAATTTATAAAAATTAAATCTAATTTATTTTTTTTTAATAAATTGATATTTTTTTAAGTAAAAGCAAAGTTGATTAAAATTCAACTTTTGGAACAGCTTTTTCTTCCTCTGGAATTTCATATAATTCCTTAGGTCCAAAGTTAAAAATACCAGCAATTAAATTTGCAGGAAATGATTCTCTTTTAGTATTATACTGCATTACTCTATCATTAAAATATTGTCTTGAAGCTGCAACTTTATTTTCAGTCCCACTTAACTCTTCTTGAAGTTGTAAAAAATTACTATTTGCTTTTAAATCTGGATAACTCTCAGCTACTGCAAATAATGATTTCAAAGCTCCAGCTAGCATATTATCAGCTTGTGCAACATCTCCTGTTGTACCTGCTTTTTGAGCACTCATCATTTGAGTTCTTGCATTTGTTACACTCTCAAGAGTTTCTCTTTCATGTTTTGCATATCCTTTAACTGTATTAATTAAATTTGGAATTAAATCATTTCTTCTCTTTAACTGTACATCAATTTGTGCCCAAGAGTTTTGAACTTGGTTTCTTAATCTTACAAATGCGTTATATGATAAAATTAACCATAATAACACAATTACCACTATTGCTATTGTTATCCACATTCCTACCATTTTAATTATTCTAATATCTTAGTATTTATAAATATACTTTTACACTTAAATGTTGATATTTTAATCATCAAGATATTCTTCTCCAAGTAATTCAGGAGTCTCATACAATTTATATTCAACAAGTTCTTTATGTTCACAAGCTACAAGCCTAAATCCAAGACCTGCTTTAATAATTCCTCCAAGAACAATCATATGTTCATATCCATTTCCAGATACTAAATTAAGAGCAACTTCTAAATCTTGAACTTCTTTTCTTAAAATTGTTGCTATTTTATCAATAAATTCTTGTGGTTTTTTTTCATCAATTTGAAGTTTTAGTACTTCACTATCTTTTACATTAAATTCTTTGTATGCAAAATCATTACAAAATAAAATAATTTTATCCCATTTCTCAACTTGAAGTAATGAATTAACATGTCCCCATGTTCCTTTTCCTGAACTTAGTAGTGCAATTAGCGTTGCCATAATGATTAAATTAACATTAATTGAGTTTATAAAACTATTTCTTGATATGAGTAGACAAATTAATGAGTTATAGAATTATTAATTACAAAATGAATAAATATTAAACTTGTGATTGCTTTTAACTATCTTCAAGTTTTTCAATTCTTGATGAAATAGTATTAATATGATTATCTCTTCCACTTGCTCTTCTATATAAGGAGTACCTAATTGGATTTTTTTTATAATAATCTTGATGATAATTCTCAGCTATAAAAAAGTTAACTAATTCTTCAACGCTTGTAATAATTGGTTTAGTATAGATTTGTGATTCTTCAAAAAAAGAAATAACATTAAGTGCTTCATTTTTTTCATTTAAATTTTTGAAATAAATTGCACTTGAATATTGAAACCCTCTATCATAAAAACTCCCCCCTTCATCAGTTGGATCATGATGTCTTAAAAAATAATCAACTAATTCTGTGTAGGATATAATTGAGGAATTATAAATAACTAACACACTTTCTCTAAATTGAGTTTTTCCAGATGCTACTTGTTCATATGTTGGTTGAATATCATTAGAATTATTAGAAGTATATCCAGAAATTACTTCAACTACACCCTCTATTTTTTCAAAATCTTTTTCAACACACCAAAAGCAACCTCCACTAAATACAGCAGTTGAAAGTTCACCACTAATATTAAATTCTTTTTTAATATTATCAAATAAAATATTATTCTCACTATTTTTAGAATTTGATTTAGTTGAACTACAACCTTGAATAAATAAACTTATAGTTAACAAAACAACTAGAATTGTAATTTTTCTCATAATTTGAAAGATATAATATATTATTTAAATTTATTTACTTATTGAAGAATGTATTATTACATTAAGTTTGGATTAGAAATGTTTATCTATTTGAATATACTTAGAATTTTATGAATAACAAAACAAAAATAAATAAACATGTAATCTTAATAACTAAAATAACTATTATAGGAATTGTATTCATAATGTTTTTAATATTTGGATTATTTAATATGTTTTCAACAAAAAATTCTAAAAATGAACTATATTTAGAGTATGAAATACATAACATAACACAAGGAGAAGCAATTGAGTTAATTAATTCCACTCCACTTAATAAGCGTAAAGATATACCTAAACAAATTTGGCTTAAAAGTGAAATATTAGATGAGCTGAGTTATCATGTATTGTGGAGAAGTAAAACTGAGCGTGCTTTTACAAGTGAATTAAATGATGAACATAGAGAAGGTGTGTTTGTAACAAAAGGATGTGGAATTGAAGTTTTTTCAAGTGAAGATAAATTTGAGAGTGGAACAGGTTGGCCAAGTTTTACTGATGTAATTAATAATGAAAATATTATACTCAAAGAGGATAGAAGTTTTGGTATGAAAAGGGTAGAAGTACTCTCAAAGTGTGGAGAACATTTAGGCCATGTATTTGATGATGGACCATTTGAAAAAGGAGGAAAGAGATGGTGTATTAATGGAGCAGCTTTAAAATTTGTTCCTAAAAATAGTTAAATATCATTTCAGACAAATTATTATTTATTTAATATTAATAGTAGAAATTTTGAAAATTTTGTTTAAATTTACTATAATAATGAACTATTACTTTTATACAAATTTTTATTAATGTCAAAGGAGTTTAATAAATATGATTATTTATTTAGTAAGACATGGGCAAAGTGTTGCAAATGCTCAAAAAAGATCAGCAGGTTATTTAGATACACCTCTTACACAAGAAGGAGTTGAGCAAGCACAAAGATTAGGGTTAAGATTTAAAGATATTAATGATTTTGAAGTTATTTATACCTCAGATTTACAACGAGCATATAATACTGCAAAAGAAATTCACAAATTTCACAAAGAGAAAAAATTTGAAGTTGATACAAATATTCGTGAAAAAAATTTTGGAGAACTTGAAAATATTTCTTTTGATACAGCTCAATTAAAATATGAAGGTTCACCAATTCATTGGGATGTTAAAGGGGGAGAGAGTTTTGAAACTCATTTAAAACGAGTTGAAGAATTTGTAATAAAAATACTTGAAAAAAAAGAAAATTGTGTAATTGTAAATCATGGTTTAACAATCAAAATGCTCTTATATCTTCTTAAAGGATATAAAACAGAAGAAGAATTATTTAAAATTAAATCAGGAAATACTGCTGTATATAAATTAGAATTAAAAGAAAAAGAAGTAAAAATTCATCTCCATAATTGTATAGAACATTTAAGAGAAGGACAATAGTAATTTAATTCGTTTTTTGAATTAATCTTTGAGTTTCTTCCAATTTTGTTTCAACTTCTAATACTTTCTCTTTAAATTCTTCATAAATTGTGAAAAATTCCTTATCACTTACTTTTCCTTGTGCATTCATTGAATGTTTTAATGTAGGTTTTATAAAATTCATCTCCATATAAATATTTGAGAGTTGTGATTTGGAAGAATCATTTAAGTTTTCTTTTTCTTCTTTACTCATTGTCTTTGGAAATACTTGTTCAAATTCAATTTTACAATGAGCAAATACATTTCTATATCTATTAATATCTTCAAGTAATTTGATAGTCTCTTTTGTGAACTCATACTCAATTTCTTCAAAAATTTGTTTTAAAAGTTTAATTTTAGAATTAAAATTAATAATTGAAGTATTTAAAAATTGAGTTCTAAAAAATTCTTCTTTTTCTCTTGAAATCTCAAAATAATTTGTGAGAATTGAATTTACTTTCTCTTCAATAATATTAAAATTAAAGATAACTTTTCCAATAGTGTTTGTAACTTCTCCCCTAATTTTTGAAATCATACAAGTAAATAAAATTTATACTTTTATGTAGTTTTGTATTAATAGAAGATTATTAAAATTTATTTATTAGGAAAGTTAGGAAAAAGAACTGATACAACTCCTCTTCTTCTAAAAGGACTTTGAGTTAAATCTGGTTTTTCAATTTCATCATTCCAAGAATCTAAACAAGTAACAGGTTCATATTCAATTATAGGATTTGGAGTTGAAGAATTTAGAGAAAAATAAAAATTATGAAGAAGAGGATTTACTGATGTTCGAGGTTCAAATGTTAAAAAAGGAGTGAAATTTTTATATTTTTCTTCAAACCCTAAATTTCTACTGACACTATGGAATTTAGGAGAGTTATGTGAAGTGTGAACTATAATTCCATTTCCACTTTCTCTTCCAAATCTTAATACCGATTCTCTTGATACGATAAAAGGAGATGTAGGATCATAAGTCAATACAACTTTTGCTTTTGAACGTTCTTGTAATTTTCTCTCTAAATCTTCAATATTAAGCACTTGTTTAACAATACTACCAATATTTGAAATACTTTGAGATGTTAGATTTTCAATAGTCTCAAAATCAGTATACTTAAATCTTCCAAAAATCCCTAAATGTTGAAAACTTAATTCTTCAATACTTTTGTGTATTTCTTCTTGTAATTTCTTAAACTCACTCATATATTATTATATATTTTAATAACTTTAAAAATATTGTCTAAATATAATACACAAAATATTTTTTTTAAATTCATTGTTTAGCCAAAAGCCTCATATTTTTTAAGTCCAATTTTCCACATTATGTATGTGGCTAAATTAAACACTATGCTAAGAACTATTGCTATGAGAATTGAGAATAAAAAATAATCTAAGGAAATTCTTCCAAAATAATAAAAAGTGGATACTCCAAATAAAATCAAAGGAAATAAAAATAGAAAAAAACGATATGTAAATTGCTCAAATATTGTAGGAGGAAATCCTGCTAAAGTTAAATTTAATCCTCCAATTTGATTTCCTTTTACATTTATCTTAAAAAATCCAAAACTCTCAGCACCATAAATAATTGAAATTAGTAAATATCCATAACATAAAATTGAGAAAAGTGCAACAAAGAGAAATTTGAAAATATCTTCTCCAATAACTAAAACAAATAAAAAAAGAACTACAAAGTAAAGTATTGATATAATAAGCCACCGAGCTTTAAATTCTCTAAATGTATATAGTATAAATATATTTACAGGCCTAGTCAATAATAAATTAAAATCTCCTTTGGTAACCATATTAAATACTTTATATTTTCCTTTTTGAAGTGCCCAAAAAAAATCAAGTCCAGTTTGTTTGATAAGAATAAAAAAAATAATTTCATTGATACTCATAGAAAAAGATTCAGTTAATTCAATAAATATTAAAAATATGAATATTGAGAGAAACGTATCTGTAATTGCTGCAATTAAAGAAGAGTACAAATTAGCCTTATATTCAAATGCTTGTTTAAATCCTATTATAATATTTTCTTTAATAATTTGAAAATTTTTATATAAATTCATTGTTTAATCCATAAGTTCAATTTATTATAATTTTTTAAATAAATTTTTACGAGGCTCAAATATTAATCCTTCTGCTTTTAATTTAGTAATAATTTTATCAACTTCTGCTTTAGAGATTCCTTTTTTATCAGCACTCTCAACAATAGCATCGTACGTTATTTCAGGAGTCTCTTGTTCAAGTGTATCAATAATTTGAACAATTTGTCTATATACATTTCTACTTGAAGTGGTCACTCCAGTTGTAATTCTATCAATGTCCATCTCTCCAGTTTTAGGGTCAATTCCAATTTTCTCAAGACAATACATTAATAATTCAATAGCCTCTTGAGCGTATTGTTCAGTTACTTTATCATGAAGTCTTACTTTAGCAAACGCTTGTCCAAGTCTTACAATAGCTTCAAGTTGTCTTGCAGTAATTGGAACTGATTTCATTCTCCCTTCTTCAGCTCCAGTCCCAGCATTTCTAATATTTACATAGAAATCTTTAATTTTAACAATTGCTTCTTGAGTTAGTTGAGGATTTAGTTTTCTTGCTTGAGCAATATATTTTTTCATAAATTCACTTGAGAGTTCAGTTTTAGTCAGAGATTTATCTTTATGAGCTTGCAGAATGTGATTTGCTATTAAATCATCTTTTTTTCTATCTGCTTCATCTTGAAGTATAAAAATTAAATCAAATCTACTTAGAAGTGCAGGTGGAAAATTAATTTGTTTAGTAATATCTCCATAGGGGTCAAATCTTCCAAGTTTTGGATTTGCAGCACCTAGTACTGTAGTCTCACACCTAAGAGTTGCACGAATATTTGCTTTTGCAATTGAAATAGTTTGCTGTTCAAGAGCTTCGTGCATGGCTGATGTATCCTCATCACTCATTTTATCTAATTCATCAATAGCACAAAGACCACCTGATGCTAAAACCATGGCACCTGCTTCAAGAGCCCACCCTTTTGTGAGTTCATCTTTTAAAACGGTTGCTGTAAGTCCTGCTGCTGATGCTGATTTTCCTGAAACAAAACTCGCTTTTGGAGCAATACGAGTTGCAGCTTTTAACATTTGTGATTTAGCAGCTCCAGGGTCACCAATGAGCAAAATATGAATATCTCCTCTTGTTTTAACTCCATCTGATTTTAAATTTATACTTCCTCCAAATTGTTGAAGTAAAATTGCCTCTTTGATTTTTTCAGCTCCATAAATTGAAGGTGCGAAATTACGAGTTAAAATTTCACGAATATTTTCTTTTTTTGAGAGTTCTTGAATTTGTTCAAGTTCTTCAGGTGAAATATTAATTTCACTATAATCTTCATCTACTAAATCAATATATAGTCCATCAATTACTAATTCAAAATTAACACTCTCTCCTCCTGTACGTGTTGGAATTGGTATTTCTTTTACAAATCCAACTACATATACTTTTGAACCAGGATTTGATTTTGAATCTTTAAATGGGGACACTAAATCCTCTTTTAATAATACATTTAAACGTTTAGGTTGATCAGCTGAATTTTCTAATTGCTCTGGTAACTCTTCAAGTACTAAACTTTGTGAGTCTACTAATTCTTTATGAACTAAATCAACTGGACTTTTACATTTAGGACATGCTTTTAGAATTCTTGCTTTATCTTCAAGTTGAGGAATTTTTAATTTTTCTTCACAAAATGGACATGAAGGATTTGTACATAAATACTCAATATGTAAAAGCCTTGGTCTTACATCTGTTTTTCTTCTCACAATTCCTTCAACTTTTACAAGTTTTCCAATATGCTCTGCTCTAATATCACGAATAAGAACTCTTTCATTATCAGGGAGAGAAGTGAGCCAAATATGAGGTGCTTTTGGGATTTGAAGCATATCTTTTAAACTAATTTCAAAAATTGAGATAATGTCTTTAGGGTATTCAAGTAAATATTCAGCAAGTTCAATATCAAACTCTAATACTTCAAAAAAATCTATTTTTAAAAATTGAAAGCCTTTTCTCTTCATTTCTTGAATTTCTTCTGTTTTATATTCGTCAAAAAATTCAGTTGCTTTAATTATCATCTCTCTAGTATTAAAGTCTTGTTTTAAAGGAGTCGAATTAAATTGAAAAGTATTATTATCGTCTTCACTCATTTCTATATAATTTAGATAGTTTGTTATTTAAAAATATACCTCTTTTCAAGAGTAGAATTTTAAGGATTGGATATTCATATAAAATTTAGATACATATTAATTTGATTTTGAAATAAGTTCTAATATTTTTTTACAAACATCATTATAAATTTGATTATTTATCTTACAAATAATTTTTTGTATATCGTTCTTATCTCCAGTAAAGAGCATATTACATCTAATAAAACTATCAATAGATAATGTTCCATTTAATGTTTCATCTTTTTTAAGAGGTATTGAATAGTTATCACTTCTAATTTTTTGAGATGTTATTTGACAAAGTAAAACATCCTGATTCATTTCATTAGATAGAACTAAGCAGGGTCTTAATTTTTGACCTTTTAAATCTGTAAAAGGAAATAGATACAATACTATATCCCCTTTTGCAAGTGTTCCCATGCTTCTTCTTCCTCTTGTAATAACCAATTTCTAGCAAGAGCTTTCTCACTAGCCAAATATGTTCTTTTTCCAGATATTTTTTCATCATTTTCAAATAATTTTTCTCTAATAGTTTCTCTGATAAAATCTTGTAAATTATCATATCCAAACATTTCAGAGTAATTTTTTGCAGCATCAAACATTTTATTTGAAAGTTTTAAACTAATTTGAGTACTCATATATATTAAATAGTACTTTTTAGTATTTAAAATTTATTATTTTTATGTAGACTAAATAAAATTTAGAAATTAATTTTTCTATCTATTTGAGCAGATATATTTAAAAAGGTTTTTTTCAAATAGTATTTATATGATTGAAGTTCAACAAAGCAAAATTCACAGCCAAAATGAAAGTCAGAGTCAGAGTCAGATTATTCAAAATCAAATTGAAATTGTATCACAAAATATAATTAAACCAACATCTTCGTTTAAAGAATTATATCTTAAAGAAGAGATGCCAAGAGAAAAATTAGTAAAATATGGAGTAAATAGTCTTACCAATACAGAGCTCTTAGCATTATTACTAAAAACAGGAACAAAAGAGAAAAATGTATTAGAACTCTCAAGAGAAATACTTACAACATTTTCTCCTCTTGAATTACTCTCAATAAATATTGAAACTCTAAGTTCAATAAAAGGAATTTCAACAGCAAAAGCAAGTGAGATTATAGCAGTATTTGAATTAAGTAAACGAATTCAAGAAGAAGTACACTTTAAAGAGAGTTTTTCATCATCTCAGGAAATTTATAATTATGTTAAACATTCAATGCAATATAAAATGTGTGAAGAAATGAGAGTTTTATATTTAAATGTTAAAAATAAACTCATAAAAGATGAAGTAGTTGCAAAAGGTTCAATACATTTTGTACATATTGATGTAAGAAAAATTGTTAAAAAAGCCCTAGATTTACATGCAAGTTCAATAATTTTAATTCATAATCATCCAAGTGGAGATGTTGAAGAATCACAAGCAGATGTTGAAATAACAACTCAAATTATGCAAGCATGTGAATTATTACATATTAAAGTATTAGATCATTTAATCGTTGGAAATGGGGATTATCTAAGTTTTTATGACTCAGGAGTACCTCCTTTCACTTAGTGTGAATACAAATTTTTAAAAATTTATATTACTCTAAAGTTAATATTAATATGACAGTTGAAATATATGGAAACTCCAAAGATTGTATCGATTTTGCATTAAATCAAAATGGAATTACAATTGACAAAATAATTATTACAAGAGATGAATTTGTTGAAAAACTAGCAAATCCTCAAACAATTCAGGCTTTACTTAGGGGATGTTCTCAGCTTACAACAGAAGAACAGTTTAAAAAATTACTTAATAATGAAGAAGTTCAAGAAGCATTAAAAACACCAATTAATCCTGATTATGTGAGAAATTTATCACAAAAATTTCAAGAATTTTTTAGCTCATTTGACCAAGTTGAATTAAAAAATTATTCTTTTATGAACTCAATGAATTCAGATACTTTTAATATTACTCTAAGAACTCAAAGTAATTGCCAATTTAGTATTTACAATATTGATAAAAATGCACTTCAATCATCATTTGAAGAAGTATTTTCTAAATATTTTAATTCCCTCTCAACATTACTTAGTGTTAATGAATTACAATTTCAAATTGAGATTACTAAATTTGATGATTATAAAAAAGTATTTAATTTATATAAACAAGGTTCAAAATTACTATTATTCTCTCAATTAGGACTCCCTGTTGAAGTTCAAGGTTCATTATATCAAGTGTATGGAGAACAATATTCTTCATATAAAAATGTGTTATTTTACAATGAAGCTAAACAAGAAGTTATGTATTGTAAACAAGGTTCAAAACTAGGATATGAGCAAGTTCATATTAAAGGGAAAATTTTAGAAGAACAAGAATTAATTTCAATTCATCAAACTACAAGTTCTTTAAATGATGTAATTGTTGAAGGGTATATTAATCATAAAGGAAAAGTTCAATTAACACATATTCAAGTATTTACTCTTCCTATTGAAGAATCTTTTGAAGATAAATTATTGTTATATAAATCAACTAAAATTTCAGAAAATACTCATCAGTTAGTTGATGCAGAAAATACACAAAATATTTCACTTATTCCATTTCATGAAGTTGATTTATCAACACCACACCCTAAATTTGTTATTTTAAGAAATAGTGCAGAATTTAAATCAGCTCTAAGCTCAAGAGTATTTGAAAAAGTTGATGGAGTATTATTTACATTTTCAATTTTCTCACATCAACTCTTAACAATTTGCTCAAATTTAAATATAACATATATTATTTCAAAAAAAGAGTTTTCAAAATCTCAAGACTCACAAATTAATTGGAGTACTCTTGAAATTACTAATTTAAATCAAAATTCAAGTGATGCTTTACAAGATTCACAAATTAATCCATTTTCTTCAATACTTCCTCAAAAAACACAAGAAACAATTGATAGAGCAAATGAATTAAATTCAATTCAAGAAGAATTAAATTCACAAGCACAAATAAGATCTCAAGAATTACATTCACAAAGACATCAACAACAAGAATATTCAAGACAACCACAAGAACAGCAAAGCACATATTCAAATACTAATCCACATTCACAACCCTCTTCAAATTCATCTTCTCTATATGGTTCATTAGGAGGAAGTGGAGGAGGTTCTAAAAAAAGTGCCCTTGCAATGCTTGCAGATTCAGTATTAAATGCTCCTCAAAGACCAACACCTCAACAAGCATCAACTCCTCCTCAACCTGAAGTAACAGTAGCTCAAGAATTTCCAATTAGGCAAGAAGAATATTCAAGAGAAAATTTAGAACCAATTCAAAATAGTTATAATTCACAATCAAATAGTTCTTCTCAAATTAATCCCTTTAACAGTAATAATAGTACTAATATCTCAACTAATTCAAATTACGATATGTCTGGATTTGATTCAAACACTTCTAATTCAACAGTAAATTCTAATTCAAATAATCTTGTTTTAGACTATATTTCTAAAAGGTTAGAACAATTAGAGCAAGAGAAAAGAGAACTTCAAGAGTTATATAATTCACATTTGAATAAATAAACAAATAAACAAATAAACAAATAATATTGGAATAATAATTAATTATGTTTTAGAATTAATTTTTATTTTACATTATTTACTTTAAAATATTTCACGTTAATTTTATAAACTCTTAATTTATGTTAAGTATATAATGGTTTTTTCAAAAATATCTCAAGCTTTAAATAGAAATGATGAAAAATATGAAATTCTTCTTCATAAATATTCTTCTTTAAAATTACAAAATAAAAATTTAGTTCAAAAACAAGAATCTCAAAGGGAAGAACATGAGTTTAAAATGGCTCAAAAGTTTGCAAAAGAAATTTTAACAATTTTTGAACATTATGAAAAAGCAAAAGAGCAAAGTTTTAAAGTTAATGCAACAAGTTCTGAACTACAAAGGTTTTTATTAGATTTTAATACAATTGGAAAACAATTAGATACAGCAATGAAGCAAAATGGAATTGAAGTTTATGATGCAAAAGAGAGATTTTATGATTCAGATTTACATGAGCTTGGGAGTTATCAAGAATCAAAAGGGATGCAAAAAGGAATTATTTTAAAAACTACTAGAAAAGGATATAAATTTAAAAATAGAACAATTAAAAAACCAAGAGTTGTGGTTACTAATTAATTTTTTTCAAAAATATTTTTTGTTATTATTGTTGATAGTGACAATTATTTTTATAATTTCAAACTTATTTTTTAAAATATGACTAAAATAACACAAATATTCACAGATTCATTTAGAAAACTAAAAGAAAAGATTACAAACTCTTCAAAAAAGAAAGATACAAAGTATGGGACATATGAATCTCATGAATCAACACATGAAGTTTCATCTCAAACACGAGAGAGTATGGTTCAAACAACTCAAGAAATTAAAACACAACTTCAAAAATCAAGTTCAAATGCTAAATTGAATACTAAAAAAATATTATCTAAACAAAGTGATAAAAAAAATTTACCTTCATCTTCTAAAATTACAAAATCACCTGTAAGTAAGAAAATTTCAATTTCTTCTAAACCAAAATCTACAATCACAAAACCTCAGCCTAAACAAAAAACTATAACTAAAGTAGTAAATTCAAATATTAGTGAAAAAAAATATCCTTCAGGTAAAATTGTCAATTCAGTAGTTTTAAGTGAAGTTGAAAGAGGATATTTAGAACTTGCAGGATTTAAAAATTATAAAGATGCATTTATTGGTCTAGAAACAAGTACTAAAAGAACTTCTATTGCTAAAAAAGTAGCAACTCAAACAACTACTCTTTCAACAATTTTGAAAAAATTAGAGTTACTTCAAGTTAAAGGAGTGGGGGAAAATTTAGCATTTGTATTGGTTGAAGTTGGTGTAAATTCAGTTCAAAAATTACAAAAAGCAGATTCAGCAAAATTAATTAAAAAAATTCAAAATTATTCAAAAATTCAACCTGATATTGATATTAAATTATCACAAAAACAACTTGAGAATATTCAAAAAGAAGCTAAGTTAGTTCAAAGTGCTTTTTAATAAGTACTAATTTTATAATTTAATTTAATTTAATTTGTATTAGTATATTTTTCCCTTTGTAGAAATAACAAATCCATAAATACTACTAAATTATATTTTTTAGTATCATGGTAATGGTAGGAGATCAAAATTTTTTATTTTTTGTAATGTTTTGGACAATTATAGCAATGATGTTAGTATTAATTTACTCATTGAAACAAATCATAATTACACAAAAATATATGCAAAATATAGATAGAAATATTGAAAAGATGGTTAAACAGACTCTTGCAGAAGAGGAGAGAATTTTACATGATTTAGAGGAAATTGAAGATGAAATGCATTTAAAAAAATCTTCAGCTAAAAAATCTACTAAAAAGAAATAATAGAATTAAAATAATACAAAATGGTAGTAAAAAAAGAAACTAATCACGTAGAACATACAGATTTACATATATATGGAACAGCATTTTTAGTAGCTTCAATTGTAATTATTATATTTACAATCATATATTCATTAATTAATCCAGTAACTCAAACAGGAATTCATATTTTATTTTATCTTATAGTTTTAGTAATGCTTGTTTGGGGAATTTACTTAATTAAAAATTATTAATTAAATAAATTTTTGCAATAAAATACTTCTAATTTAAATAAATACAATTCAAATTCTCTTAATTTAAAATTTTTGTTAATTCACTTATTTTAATGTGCTATTTTCATAATTAAATTCATATAATCATTTAATTTAAAAAAGAAATTTAATTTAACATATATTATGGAAAATTCTAAAAAAATATATGATTGTATTATAGTGGGAGGAGGGTGTGCAGGGTATCCCGCTGCAGTGTATGCTGCAAGGTTTAATATGGATACTCTATTGATTGCAAAAGAGCCAGGTGGTTTAATTACAACAACTCATTTAGTTGAAAATTATCCAGGATTTATTTCTCTTACAGGTCAAGAACTTGCAGATAAGTTAAAAGATCATGTAATTGCAAATAATGTTCCAATGGTTGATGATATTGTAACTTCAGTTTCAAGAGATGAAAATTCAAAATTATTCACTATTAAAACTGGAATTTTAGAAGAAGAGTATACAGCAAAAACAGTAATTTTAGCAACAGGAACTCAACATAAGCATTTAGGGGCACCAGGAGAGTGGGATTTTCAATCAAAAGGTGTTTCATACTGTGCAACTTGTGATGGTCCTTTTTTTAAAAGAAAAGTTGTAGCAATAGTAGGAGGAGGAGATAGTGCTGCAAAAGAAGCTATGGTTTTAGCTCAAACATGTGAGAAAGTATATATGTTTGTAAGAAGTACTCTTAAAGCTGAACCTATAAATGCTGATAGAATTAAAAAAATTGAAAATATTGAAGTAATTGAAGGAGTAAATGTTACTAAGATTTGTGGGGATAAGAAAGTAACTCATGTTGAGTTAGACAAAGAAGTTAATGGTTCAAATATGGTGGAATTAAGTGCTGTATTTATTGCAATTGGAATGAATCCTCAAAATGAACTTGCAAAAGAATTAGGAGTTGAGTTAAATAAAAAAGGGGAAATTATTATTAATAGGGTATCAGAAACAAATATTGAGGGAGTTATTGCAGCAGGAGATGTTACAGATGCTCCTTGGAAGCAAGGAATTATTGCAGCTGCTGAAGGAAGTGTGGCTGCATATTCAGCATTTGAATATCTACAAAAATTCAATGATAATTAATTTTTTATTTTATATTGAATCTTATTTTTATTAAATAGTAGTTACAAATAATTTTAATTAGTAGCTCAATACCTTTTCACAACTATTGAAATTAAGGAGGATTTCAATTAGACAATAAAATGGCATTAGATAGTACACAAGAAGCAAACCCTAGTTTACACGGAAGAAGTTTGGAAGCAAAATTAGAAAAATATGAAGGAATTAGTCCTAAAGTAAAAGGAGTTAAGGCAGTTTATAGATTAGCACAACAATCAGTTAGAGATTTTATTAGTAATTTACCTAGGGGATTTTCTCCATATGGAACTTATAGGGTAATTGGAAATTCAAGGCAACATTATTGTGATGTAAGCTCAGAAATTGATGGTACTGGATCTCCTACATTAAGAATCCAAGGACCTTATAAATTATAATTTTTAGTATTTCACTATTTTTAATTATTCAAATAATAAGCAAAAATTTTTTGAAATTTTTTGATATTTTGAGTTTCACTCTAATAATTAGCAGAAATCAAAGATTTCTTAATTATTAGAATGGTTTATTCATTCAAATAGCAAGCAGAAATTTGAAAAATTTCTTTGTTGTTAGAGTAACTCTCTTACTCGAACAATTCCATTAAATCTTCCCATTCAAGTCGTTTAATAAATCCTTTATCTTCACTAATTAAATTTTCAAATAAATTACCTTTTGTTTCTTGTAAATTTAAAATTTTCTCCTCTATTGAATTTTTAGTAATAAATTTGTACACATTAACACTTCTTTTTTGTCCAATTCTGTGTGCTCTATCAATTGCTTGTTTTTCTGCCATAGGGTTCCACCAAGGATCATAAATAAATACTGAACTTGCAGCAGTTAAATTTAAACCAACTCCTCCTGCTTTTAAGGAGATTAAAAATACTTTAACATCTTCATTACTATTAAACTCATCAACTAATTGTTGTCTATTTTGAGTTGAACCATCAAGTCTTAAATAATTAATTTTTTTCTCTTTTAAGTCCTTCTCCATAATATTCATCATTGAAGTAAATTGAGAGAATACAAGCACTTTTTCTCCTCCTTCAACAACTTCATCAAGTAACTCTTTAAATTGCTCAAATTTACTACTCTCAACTCCCTCTTGGTCAAAATCATTACCCAAAAGTTGAGGATGATTACAAACTTGCCTAAGTTTTAATAGAGCTGAGAGAACTTGCATTCTTGATTTATCAAATCCTTGTTCTTTGACAAGTGTTAAAGTATCCGCTTTTAATCTTTCAAGAACTTCTGTATAAATTCCAACTTGCTTATTATTCATTTCATTATACATAATTTGTTCTTGTTTATCTGGCAATTCTTTTAAAACTTCTTTTTTAGTTCTTCTTAAAATAAATGGTTTAATCTTTGCTTGAAGTATTTCAAGAGCAATCATATTATTTCTCTCAATTTTACTTGAAAATTCTCGTTTAAAATCTAATTTATTACCTAAATATTCTGGCATTACTAAATCAAATGTTCCATATAATTCATCTAAATTATTCTCAAGAGGAGTTCCTGTAAGTAATAATTTATGTTTAGCTGAAATGAGTCTTACAGCTTTTGCAGAGAGAGTTTTAGCATTTTTAACATAATGTGCTTCATCTAACAATTTATACACAAATTCAATTTCATTTTCCACATATACAGAATAATCTTTTTGAAGCATTGAATAAGAAGTAATTGCTAAATCAACTGGTTTTTTTTTAAGTTCTTCAATTAATTCTTTTCTTTGCTGTGAATTTCCATCAATGACTTTTACACTCATTTCAGGGAAAAATTTTTTAGCTTCAGCTTCCCAATTATACATCAAAGTCTTAGGGCAAATTACTATGTGAGGACCATTAAGAGTTTTAATTGCACAAAGTGATTGAATAGTTTTTCCAAGACCCATTTCATCAGCTAAAATTCCTCCAAAATTATATTTTCTTAAAAATGAAATCCAATTTACACCTTCTTTTTGATAATCTCTTAAAATACTAATTACTTCATCTGGATAATTAACATCTTCAACAGGTTTTTTATCTTTCATTTCAGAAATCATGTCTTTATATTCTTGATTTGATTGAACATGTTTATCTTGAAAATCTTTTAAAAATTCATCTAATTCAAGAGCAGTAATTGAACCTGTTTTATATACACCTTTTGTTCTTTTAAACTCATATCTTCCTAAAAATTCAATCCATTTATTAATTTCACGAATATTTTCAATATTAATAGTTGTTCCATTTTCAAGTTGGAAATATTTTTTATTTTTTTGAACTAATTCTTTTAAAAATTCTAAATCAACATATTCATCTCCAATTTTAAATTTAACATTAAACTCAAATAAATCAACTCTTTTAATTAACTTAGTATCAATTTCAAATTGAACTTCTCCATGTACTAATTCAAGTCTTTGACCTTCTTTATACTCAATTGTATATTCTTTCTCAAGTCTTGGAATAATATGTTTAATTACTAACTCTAAACTTGAGATTGGGAGCATAATTGAAAATGGATTTTTAGAAGAAATTGAGGGCCTTAGTCTATTTTCAACAAAAATATTTCTAAAGTCTTCAGAGCTTAGAGAAATATCACTTAAAAAATCAACTCGTTTATTATCAACAATTGCAGTTTTTATTTTTCTAGTTTTATCAATCCAATTGACAGTTTCAGCATATGTGTATAAATCAACATCAAAATACTCTTCCCCAATTTTATATTTACATTCAAATGTTACAAAATGGTTTGTTCTTCCAACTTCAATAATTAAAGAAGCAACTTGTTCAACTCTTGGCATTGAAATAATTTCATTTAATTCATTATCAATAACTACTCTATGTGCTTGTTCAAGTTGAGAAATTAATATATCTTTAATTGATAAAAAACTATCAACAGAAAATGCATTTTTGCCTTCAAAAATTTCACGATATAGAGCATTATTTATTTTAGAACTAAGTAGATATAAAGTTGATCCTTGTTTAATTAATACTTCATTTGGAGTAATAAAAGGAGTTACATCATCAACACATTTAAGTTTAATATTTGAAAATTCATCTAAATTAAATCTAAAACTTAACTGAATTTCTTCATTTGAAAATTCAATTTTTTCATCATTTAAATAAACATCATGATTTACTTCTCTTAAATATTCAACAATTAAATCTAAATCAGTTACAACTCTATATAAAGATTGAATAATTCCAAGTCTTGAAGAAATATAACTTAGTAATGAAATTTCTTTATCATTTAATGTATTTTTAATATCTTTTAAAACTGATGAAATTTCAGTTGCATTTAATCTCTCTTCTCCATTTACTACAAAAAATTGAAGTTGATTATCAATTTTTTTTAAGTGATATGATAAATTATATTCTCTAGAATTTGAATTTGATTCATTAGGAGATGAATTTTGTTGTTTTAAAACACTCTCATCAAAAAAATTAGTTCCCATTAATCTCGGTAATTAATTGAAGTTTATAAAATCTTTGTTAATTTGCTATTTTTTGTACTTTTTGAAGTTTTTTAAAATTATTATTTTTATCATTTTTAAAATTCAATTAATTTTTATTGTTCATATTTTTAATTTAAATTATTGCTAAATTTAATTAATTAACTCAAAGTAATAATTGGCTTTGAGTTTGTTGAAAAAAAATCTCCAAGAGGAATATTCACACTAATAATTGAAGATGTTCTTGAAGGAGTATATGTCATCACTAATGTTTCATTTCCAACTTCTTCTCTTAAATCTGCAATTACATCTCTTAAATATCCAATTTCATCAATAAGTTCTAACTCTAATGCTCTTCTACCTAAAAATATTTCACCAGTAGCAAGACTAGTTACATACTCAACACTTAAATTTCTATGTTGGGCAATATGTTCAATAAATTCCAAGTGAACGGTATCAAGTAAATTTTGCATCATAATTTTCTCATCTTCTCTTTGTTCTCTAAACGGACTCCCAATATCTTTAAACTCTCCAGCTGTTTGTTGTCTGTATGTAATATTCCACTCCTGAATAAATTCTTCAAATGAAAGTGTTGCACTTGTAACACCAATACTCCCAACAATTGAAAGAGGGGCTGAATAAATTTTATCAGAACTCACAGCAATCCAATACGCTCCACTTGCACCTAAATCCGAAAATACGGTGTAAACAGGTTTTTTATCCTTTGCATATAAAATAGCTTGTGCAATCTCATCACTTGCAACTGGACTTCCTCCAGGTGAATTGATGTCTAAAATAATCGCTTTAATTGAATTATCATCAGCTAATGTATAAATTTGATTTGCAATCATTCTACTTGAAGCAGTATTTGAAAATAAAGAGATACTTGAACTTGTCGTAATTTCTCCACTAATTGGAACTACTGCAATTTTAGGAGCAATTGCAATAGTACAAGATGATATTAAAATTGAGAGAATTATTAAAATAATAATTGACCACACAACTCTTTTTACAGTTATAATAGAAGAAATTTTAGAACTATCGTCTCTACTATTTTTAAAATTATTATTATTTCTTTTTTTGTCTTTTGATGAATCATCAGAATCATCATTTAGTTTAACATATTCAACCATAAAAATTACAATTACTTATTTTATTTAAATATTTGTAAATAATTTTTCATAATCTTAATTTTAAATACCTATTGAAAAATCATCAGATATTATCTCAAGTTCATTTGAATAAAATTTTATTAATGTATTGAGAACTTTAGAATAGTTTTTTTCAACTATTTCGTAATGACCAATTTCTCCACCATATCCAAATCCTGAAAATGAAATACTACAATAATATTGATTAGAATTTGTTAAAATTAATTCAAAATTATTTCCATCATATATTTGTGTTGGAATTTCTTGATACATTTTTTTTGTTTTCTTATTTTTAAATCTAATTTTATCAATATTTTTTTTAAGAATTAATATGATTATCTCAGATGTGAGAGGATTAGTTGAATCAAATATTTTTAGAAGACTTAGATAATCATTACTCTTTGGTTTAAATGTCATAGTTATTAGAAAACTTTTAAAGTTTAAATTATTTTCTCACAAATAATTTAAAATCTTCTTGGTCATTCATCTCTTGAATAATTCTTTGAACTAATGCTTTAATGGGATCACCTAAAAATGAACATCTTTTTTCAATATCTTCAAAACTTTCAAAAAATTTATCATCTCTTTGCTCTAGAATTTGTTTTAAATATTTTTTTCAAACTCCTGGAATTAATTCAAGTGCATGTTTTCTAATTGTAATTGCTCCAATATTGTTGAAAAATGAAACAAATTGCTCTTCTTTTTCTTTCACAATATCATAAATTACATATTCAAGTTCAGCATTAGCATCAGGAGTTAATTTGTCTGGCCAAATAGCTCTTTTAATAAATTGAATTTCATCTCTTTTACCATCTCCAATATATACTTTATCTCCCATTTTTATAGTAATACCTGGCTTTGGAGCAAGTTCTAAAAGAGTAAATAATGTAGTCCCAATTGCTTGTACATTCATCTCATCTTTAAATTGTGAAGGAGAATAGACATCTAGGACTACAGCATACTCTTCTCTTGGAGCTTCTTTTTTTGGTGAATTAAATTTTTTATTAGTTCGAGATTCCATTTTCAATTATATGTTTGTATTGTATTTGTTTGTGATTTATAAATTTATTTTATCTTTTTATCGTAAATTTAATATTATAGTTATTACAACTATTATTTATTTTAATACTATTTAATGTCAATTATTTTTTATGATTTTTAAAAATAAATGAAATTTGTAACTAATATCTAAATATTAGTATTTTTTTAAAATTGATAAAATCTGTTCGACTGTCTCATCAACTACAATCACACCTCCGTGACTAATAATTGATCTTAGTTCAGTTCCATTTTTAGGCATAATTTCTAAAATTTTAATTAGTTGTGCCTCTTCAATTCTTGCAATATTTAAATCTTTTAGTTCTTGAAGTGCTGTTTCAAATTCAGAACTTGATAATTTATTAAATTTTTTTAAATATTCAAGTACTTTCTCTTCTCTATATGTAAGTTCTCTCTCTTCTAGTTTAGAATTAAGATTTTCCATAATTTTGGAGGAGTGAGTTGGTTTTTTGTTAACAATTTCATAATTTGCCATTTTTAAAATAATAATGTTTGAAGATTAACTTCAGTAATTTTTAGATAATAAAGTTCTATCTAAATTTTTTGTAAGTGAACAGGATGAGCTAAACATTGTTTAACTTTATTTCCATCTTTAATTTTAACTAAAACACAATCTCCTTGTTTTCTAGTAACTTCTCCAACTCTTCCATGAAATCTTGGAAAAAACATTCCACCCATGTGAGATGGCTCTAATTTTAATACAACTCTCTCTCCAATTTCAAATTCCTGTAAAATTTTAGTAATTGGGAGTTTTCCTTTATTTGAAATTGATTGTCTCAACTTATATCTTGATTTTCTTCTAAATCCACCGATTCTTTTCATTTTTCAGCATGTATTATATTATAGCAAATATCTATTTACTACAACGTTTACTATAAATTAATATCTATTAGTTTTTAAAGCTTATCTTTTAGATTCTAATTATCCTTAATTATTTTCAAATATTATAATCATTATTAATTAAAAAATATTTTATTATCTTTAATTTTAAATAATTATGAATTAAGTTCAACTGTATTTGAAAATTAGAACTATTTTAATACTAACTTTTATAAACACAATCTTATTTTTTTAAATAGATGAAGAGAAGTTCAAGAAGATGGAAAAAGCCAGGTCAAATGAGATGGAAATGGCAAAAAAAAATTGTAAGAGCTAGAAAAAGAAAATTAAGAAATAATAGATAAATATTTTAATTTATATTTATTATTAATTTAAACAATTTTTTTTCTAGAAATTAATTATCATTATGTTTGTATTATTGGTTTAATTATTTCTATTATATAACTATTATAATTCTAAAATGGAAGAAATCAATGTATTTTTATTTAAAAATCAAATCTTATCTAAAATTCAGTATTTAGAACAATTAAAATTTAATTCAAATGATGAATTTTATAATATAACCAATATTCAATCTCAATTTTTATCAACATATATAAAATTAAAATCTCCAAAAAAAGTATTAGAATTTGGAACTTCTAATGGATATTCATTATTGGCAATAGTACTTGGAATTCTTAAGAATATTGAAGATTTTCAAACTGGTAAGTTTGATGTTAATAATAATTATAATATATTTGAGTTAAGTGAGTTACATTCAATTTTGAATTCTATTCAATGTGTTTCAGTTGAAATTGATGAAAACAGATTTAACTTTGCAACTCAAAGAGTTTTTAATGATATTAATTTACCTTTTGTAGTAGATATTTTAAATATTGATATGTTTAATTTTCACTCTTTCACGTTAGAAAAAAATAATTATTTAAATTTTGATGTTATATTTGTAGATTGTAATCAAGAACGTTATGAAGAAGTGCTAGAGTATATTATTGATAATACGTTATTATCTATTTCTGGTTCAATTATATTTGAAAATGTTTTAAGTCATAAACATTCATTTAATTTTATCTCTCAGATTAAAAATACTCAAGTATCAGTTAAAAACTTTAAATTTAAAAATATAGAATTCGATTTAATTGAATATCCAATTCATAACGGTTTTTTAGAACTTAAAAGAAAAACTTGAATTTCTTTTAAATTTAAAAGTATAGTAGTTCTAGAGAAATGTTGAGATTTATTCTTATTTGAATTAAGTTGAGTATTTTTAGTATTTATACTTAATTCATCATAAAGTTCAATATTACAATTTAAATTTAATTCTTGTATAAATTTATGATATGTGTTTGAAGTTTTAATGATTATTGAATTAGAGTTATTATGTAAATATTTTTTCATTTTAAAAAGTGAAGTGATAATTTTTGTTATATTTAAATTTTCAGAAGTGATTTTAGGAATAGTTAATTCTATATTTTTATATGTATTTAAATCATTAAAAAATGTGAAATCTAATGAGTTAAACAATGTTAGTAATTCTAAATGTAATACGTTTGATGAACTTGAATTATTATGTAAAGTGGTGTTTAGAATATCTGTAAAACTATTTTTAAATTTTTCAATGCTGTAGACTAAAATGGTATATTCATATATAAATTCTTCTTCATTTTTAATAATGGAAGTAATAGTTGTTATTTGCAACATAATATTATTAATTTTTGTTAATTTATTATTCAAAAGAGAGAATATAATTAGAACTTTATTTTCCCAATTAATTGAAGAAGTATTTTCAAAAATGATTGTTTTAATTTCTTGAGTTATTTGTCTAAAAATTGACTCAATTGTGTAAATAGCATTTAAAAGAACATTTTTTAGTGATATATCTGAAGTTGAACTCAAGTTAGTTGGAATTTTAGTTAATTGAATTGTTAAATTTTGGGTAAATTCAATGATTTTTTTAAATTGATTTATTTTAAAAATTATTTTTTTAAAATTAAAATTAGTAATTGTTATTTTTTTAATTGAGGAACTAAATTGAAGTTTTGTTGATGTTTCAATTTGGTTTTCAGATGGAGAGTTATTTTTTTGAGTTTGATTTGTATTAAGATTAATTCCAAGTTTTTTACATTGTTCTACAAAGAGTTTGTTATTAATATCGTTTGAAAAAAATTGCTTTAGTATATGATATTCAAGAGGATTTGAGTAAATTTTAGAGAAGAGAATGCTAGTTAAATATTGTTCAAATTTAAATGAAATATAAAATGGTGTATAAAATAATTGAGAAAAAGAGTCATCTTTAACAATTAATTCTTCTAATTCTTTAGAGTCATATTCAAAATGGACTCCATTTTTTTCTAGAAAGTCTTCTTTATTTTTAAATGGGTAATAAATTGGATAATTTGGTGCAATGTAGAGGGGAAGAGGCAAATTTTCTCTATGGGATGTTATAATTTCAAGTTCTACATTAGGAATTATTTTATAAAAATATTGAGTTGTAATATGGTGAAATAAAATGTCTTTTTCTTCTTCTATTACTTCAAGAGGATAATTACTAAGAGCACATTCAATAATTTCTGCTTCTTCAAAATGAGGAGAAGATACTTGTTTAGTAATTGAATAATGGAGATATTTATGTATTAAAGAGAGAAATTTTTTATTTGAACTAATATCATATAAAAATAAATGTTCATTAATTGAATAAATTAAATCTAATGAATTAATATGAGGAGTAAATAAAATTTTATCAAATAATAATTCTTCAACAATTCTAATATTTTCTTGTTTATGTTTATTTCTTGGCATTAAAAATGAAATATTTCTTGAAAAAGGAGTTTTATAATTAAAGTTTTCAAAAAGTTCAACTTCAATTTCCTCAAGTATTGTAAATTCCTTTTGAAGATATTCTATTTGTTTTTCATAAATTAAATATGTTTTAAATTCATATTCTATTCTCAATATTTTAGTCCCAATTTCAAGAATAATATTAATTCCAAGTAAATGTTCAAGAGGAGTTGCAAATATTAAAAATCCTTGAGTTTTAATTTCATTGATAATAAGTTCATATTCAAGTCCAATTAAAGTTATATTTGAAAAATATTTCATACTAATTTCTTTTTCATTGACAATTAAATTTGGATTTGTTAGAGGAGTTGAATAATATTCTTGTTCAATTCTAAGTATTGAAGGATCTTCAAAATTTAATATTTGTAACAAATTAAATGCAACTTCTTTTGGAATTTTAGAGCCCCTCATTTTTTTAATAATTATTTAACTTTTTTTAAACAGTTGAATTTTTCAATAACTTACACTTTTTAAAGTATAATAACTCAGTAATAATGATTAATAGTAATTATGTTATTATTACAATATTTTGAGAGTCTTCATCAAAAAATGTATTTTTAATTGGAAGTTCTCTAAGAGTTTCATGAGTTACAACTTTACCATTTTCTAATTGTGCAATAATTTCAAATCTATCAAATCTAATATCTTGTAAATTTTCAAATTCTAATACTCTAATTTCTATTTTTGAATGTTCACCAAATAAAATAATTGTCCTCTCCAATTCTGCAAGACTCATTCTCATATAATATTCATCATTATAATAATTCATAGGAATTGCAATAATTACAAGAATTGCAATAATTACTATCAATAATTGAAATACATCTTTGAGAAGAATTGAAGTTAGTAAGCTCATTATTTATTTTATATTGAAGTTTTTTATTAATATTTAGAAAAATTAAAGAGTTGTAACAATTTCTAAAGAATTTAGTTTATAACAATTAATTTTTAACTAAATTTTCTTCCAATCCACGCAATATTGCTAGCCCATCTCGGATTTGTAGCATAAGGAACTGCATGCATTTCATCAAGAGTTGTTGTATTTCTCCTATTATGAATATAATTCTCTGCAATCCACTGAGCTCCTCTATAAATTCCATCTTCAGGAGATTCAAATACAAATGCATTATTAGAATTATGGTCAAATGATCCAATTCCAAATCCATTATGTCTATTTTTCCACTCTCCACTTTGCCCATATCCGGTCTCTTCACTAAAGTGTCCAATTAAATATCTTGTATCTAGTTGAAAATCCTCTCCTGCTCTTGTGAAAATTGGTAATAAATTTTCTAATCTTTGAAAATGTCCATGTTGCTTTAAAAAATTCTCTGCATTATCATAGTCAATTGGAATATATCTATTTAGTTGAGATGTTGTTGTAAGTTCAGGGAATTCTTCTACATTAGCATTTCCATATGCTTTACTTGGGGGTAAAATTAAACTTGCAACTCCTCCTCCAACAATTCTTTTCATAAATCCTCTTCTCTTTATTCTTTCTTCCATTTTTCCAATGTAGGAAGAATTGAACTAACTTCATAAGAGTTTATCATACAATTATTTGTATATTTGTATTTATATGGATTAAAATTAAAATAATTAAAATTTTATTAAAATAATTTAAGAATATTTTTTAATTAAAGAATCAAATTCTTTTTTCATCTCTTCTTTAACTTCTTCAAGAACAGGCTTGTAATCTTCACTATTTTTTACTTCTGAAATTCTATATTTTGCTTTACTTGCAATAATGTCTTGAATATCTACTCCTTTACTACTAGCGCTTGTTGCAAGTTCATTGAAGTATAATACTAAATCAATCAAATCATTTGACTTATGAATTGGACAATATTTATCAACTTCGTGAAATGCGTTTTGTTGTAATAATTCTTCTCTTACAATTCTTGTCACTTCTAAAATTACTTGTTGATTTGCAGGAAGAGAATCTGAACCTACTAATTGGACAATTTCCATTAGTTTTTCTTCTTCTTGAAGTAATTTCATCATTTGAGTTACTTTATTTCCCCAATTTTCATCAACATTTTTCTTAAAGTATTCTCTTAAAGATTCATGATATAATGAATATGATTTTAACCAATTAATAGACCAATAGTGTCTTTTTTCAGCAAGTTTAGCATCAAGTGCCCAAAAACATTTTGCAACTCTTAGTGTATTTTGTGTCACAGGCTCTGAGAAATCTCCTCCTGCAGGACTTACTGCTCCAATTACAGTAACTGATCCTTCTTCTCCACTCATTGTTTGAACTCTTCCAGCTCTCTCATAAAAGTTTGAGAGTTTAGTTGACAAATATGCTGGATATCCTTCTTCTCCAGGCATCTCTTCAAGTCTTGATGAAATCTCTCTCATAGCTTCTGCCCATCTTGATGTACTATCAGCCATCATTGCAACATTATACCCTTGGTCTCTATAATACTCAGCAAGTGTAATTCCAACGTATACAGACGCTTCTCTTGCTGCTACAGGCATATTTGAAGTATTTGCAATTAAAATTGTACGCTCCATCATAGGTTTTCCAGTTTTAGGATCAACTAAATGTGGAAACTCACTTAAAACTTCAGTCATCTCATTTCCTCTCTCTCCACATCCTACATATACAACAATATCAGCATCTGACCATTTAGCAATACTTTGTTGTGTAACTGTTTTACCAGCTCCAAAAGGACCAGGTAATGCTGCTACTCCTCCTTTTGCAACAGGAAAGAATACATCATAAATTCTCTGCCCAGTACTTAGAGGAATTGATGGTGCAAGTTTTGTATTATATTTTCTAGGAGTTCTTACAGACTGTTTATGAGATAGTTTAATTTCTTCTCCACTCTCTAAAGTTCCAATAACTTGAGTTACAGTAAATGTTCCAGAAGTAATTGTTTTAATAGTATCTTCTTCGATGTGTTGTGGAAGCATAATTTTATGTACAACATCAAATTCTTGAACAGTACCAATTACTTGTCCACCAACTACTGTATCTCCTGATTTTACAAGAGGTGTAAACTCCCATTCTTTTTCTTGAGAAATACCATGAGCATCAACTCCTCTTTTAATAAAAATACCCATTTCTTCTTCTAACACTTGAAGTGGTCTTTGAATTCCATCATAAATTGAACCTAAAAGTCCAGGTCCTACTTCAACACTTAGAGCTGAATTAGTATTAGTAACTTTTTCACCAGGTTTTACACTTGTTGTATCTTCATATACTTGAATAATAAATGAGTTTTCATCAATTCTAATCACTTCTCCCATTAATTCTTCTTCTCCTACTCGAACAATATCAGCCATTTGAACATCAATTCCTCTTGCCTCAACAACAGGTCCTGATACTCTAATAATTTCACCTTCATTTTTTTTAACCATTTATACTTTGAAGAAAAACAAAGACGTTTATAAAATTTTGGGGGGAGAGAAAGAATTTAGATTATAAATTTATTCTAATATCTCAGATTAATTTATAAATTATGACTTGTTACTACTATTAGTTAAAATGTCAAAAAAATCTTTTAATAAATTACCTCCCACAGGATTTATGCTTGCAAGTTCTATTTTAGGAATTGAGGGTGCTAATTATTCTAGAAAATTAATTGAAGAGGGAATAAATAAAGATTATACATTTGGAAATAATGTTATGAGAAGTGTCTGTTCACAATCAAATCAAACTCCAAGAAATTATGGGGAATCTGAATTTTTAAAAACTGAGTTATCTTCAGTTGATGCAATTAGAGCTTTTGCAAGACGATTTGAGATTTCAATTAAATCATTATCAGTTGAAGCACAGCGTTCAATTAATTTAGGGTATGAACCACAAGATGTGAGAAAATTTCATATGAAAGAATTAAATTTTGAAGATAATGAAGATCCTTTAATTTTATTTTCTAAGAGAAGAAAATCTTCTCTTGAATCAAAAATTGTTAAAACATTTGAGAGAATTACAAAATATAGAAAGACTGAATTTGGAAAAAGAGATGAAAATTTTGAAATGTTAAAATCTTCTTTTCAATGTTTAGAAGAAGATTTTGGTTATAACTTACTTAGTTGGAGAAGCTCAAGAGAAACTCCATTTGAAATATGTGACATTTGTTCTTCAGATTTTTCTGCTGTAACATATGTTATAAATTCTACAAGATTAAATAGTGAAGGAGAAATTGAAGAAATAACTAATAGGAATGAGTTAAGAAAGAGAATTGATTTAGTTCTTTCATATGCAATATTTGGAGGGAATAGAATGATTTTTAATGAGAAAGATAATTTTCAAAAAGATGAAAGAGATAGGGCATTATCTTTTTATACTCAAAATCCTAGGACATTTAGAGCATTTGAAACGAGAATTATTACTCCAAGAGATTTAATTGAAGCTACAATTGGAGATAGATATCATGATGGATATAAAGTAATTCAGCAAGGGAAGATTGAAGAGTTACGAAGAGAAGACCCATTTTTTGCAAAGTTAGTAAATAATACTTTAGACAAATACAGGTATTCAAGTTTTAGTGAATTATGTAAAAAATAAACTAAACTAGTTTAAATATTAAAACCAGCTCTTTGGATAGACTCCTTTGTGCATAAATACTTTTTCAGTCTTTATAGCAGCTCCTTTATCTTTTTTTAATATTTCACTTCCACTCATAAATGCTGTTCCAATTGCAACTAACTCTCCTCTTCCACTCATTAAAGCAACTTCTTCTCCCATATCAATTTCATCATCTACTAATAATATACCAGGAATTCCAACATCTGAGCCATGAGTAATTGTTGAGATAGCAGTATCTCTAAGCACTACTTTTTTTAAATCATCAAGTAATTCTTCCATTGGTAAAATGTGTTGTCTGAGTTTTAATTCAATTTTCTTTAAAGTGTCTTGTATTTCATTTTGTTTTGCTACATCTTTTTCTTTTTTTAGTTTCTTTTCATACTCTTTATATACATCCCACAATGAATGTAGTTCATCAGTTGAGATGAGTGCAGGACTTTTTTCATCTTTTGGTCCTGCTTTTAATCTTCTAAGTTCCATCATTTGAGCATTCACTTTTAAGCTCTCTCCAATATCTGTACAGAGCTTTCGAATATATGTTCCATGTTGACACATCACTTCAAATAATACATATTGATTTTCTTGACTTGTTTCAATAACTTCTAATTTGTAAATTTCTCTCTCTCTTGCTCTTCTTTTCACAGCTGAAATTAAAGGTGGAGTTTGCATAATTTTACCTCTAAATTTTTGAAGAGTAAGTTCAAGTTGAGCATCACTTACTGGTTTGTGAATATACATTAAACACATATACGTTTTAGGTGATTTGAGCATATATTCCATTAAACGAGTTGCTCTATTAAGACCAATAATCAAAACTCCACTTACTTGTGGGTCAAGTGTTCCACTATGTCCTGCTTTTTCAACTTTTAAAATATTCTTTACATTTTCAACAACTTTATGTGAAGTTGGGCCACAGTCTTTATCAACAACTAAACAACCAGTATCAAGAAGTTCTCTAAGAGTTCTTTTATGTGGTTCACATCCAAATTTTTGAGAAATAGAATCATTAAATTTTTGTTTCATAACCATTATTATACATATTTAAATACAGATATAATTATAAACTTTTAGAAAAATATATCTAGAAGAGGGAGGAGGGAGAGATTTGTTTTTAAAAGAGGGTTTTATTTTTTTTCTAAATTTGAAATTAGATTTTTTAACCTTCTAATTAAGTCATCATATGTGATTATATCTACAATATTTTTGTATTTTCTTTTTATAATCTCAAAATCTTTTATTTGTTCAACATTTAAATCCTTTTCCTGACCCATTACTATAATTCCATTAGGATTTACAACATTTAAATCTAAATCTTGAGGGATTTTTCTATTTTTCTTATAATTTTCAGTTAGTTTTTTTTCTCCTATTTCTCCCCATCGTTTTAAATAATAAATATATTTTTCCAATTGCATTATTGTACCTATCAAATCTCTTTTAGGAATATAATTTTTCCTGTAAGTTGGTTTTTCTGAAATAATGTGATTTAATTTTGGACTTTTTATTTCAATAATATCTAAATTGCCATTATTATCTACTAAAACAAAATCTAAATATCTATTTTTATTTGAATCTGCTTTAATATTAACATTTTCTAGTAAAACTATATATTTTGGATATAATAATAGGAGAATATCAAATATTTCTTTTTGCCAAATTTTTTCAGCAATTATATTTTTTTCAGATAACATATTTTCTAATTTATTTAAAATTTTTTTATATTTCACCAATTCATATTCTTTGAACTCATCAAATATAAATTTTCCTTTATAGGTGTTTTTTTTATTTAAATAATTTTGAAATTTTTCAACACCTTCTACAGTACTTTCAAGATAATCGCTAAGAATTGGAGTTATTTTTGAATCAACATATTTTTGTATTTCGTAATAATTAGGAATTTCTTTTTTTATACGAAATAAAACTTCAATTGGAATCATATTTATATTATTTCCACCTATATAAATATCTTCTTGAACTAATTTATCAATTTTATTCAAAAAATTAATTTTAATTTTAGGTGTTCGTTTTATTAAAAATAGATCTAAATTAATATTTATAGATTTATGAATATAAATATTATTTTTTTGTAATAATATATTTTCTAAAATTTTAAAGTATTCTTTATCATTGTCTAATTCACCAATTTTAAACTCTACTTTGCTATTTTTTTCTAAATCTTCAGAATATTCTTTTCTTTTATTATCGTTAAAACTTATCAAATTATTTGATTTAAGATGAAATATTTTTTCAGAAACAAAATTATTATCATCTATATATTTTTTTATCCAATCAATTGTAAATTCAGATTCAATAATTAAGATTAAATTTCCTTTTCTTTTTTCTAAAGTAAGTTCCATAAATAATTTTTAATTTTGATTCTTTTTAAATATATTTTTTAAATTGGAAAATAGTTCCAAAAAAAATTAAAAAGAAAAGTTAACTACTTCTATTTAAGGGAAAAATCATTAAAATGTTAAGAAAATCTAAAAAGTGAAGTAAAATATTTTTTACGAATGAAGAATCAAATTACAATTAGTGGTAATAAATTTATTTAAAATAAATCAATTTATAAGCTATTATGAAAACAACAAAAGTTTTACAATTAATTACTGCTATTTTAGAAGGAATTTTAGCAGTTCCAATTTTAGGAGGTTTATTAGTAATTTCTACACTTTGGACAATTTTAGGTGTTGCACTAGTATTACATATAGTAACATTAGTTATAGCAAGTAGGGAAGGATATTCATTTTCAGGAAGTATTGTAGGAGTTATAGCATCAGTTCTAGGTTGGATTCCAGTTGTAGGTTGGGGATTACATACAGCAGCAGCAATTACATTACTTGTAAATTTTGTAAGTAAAAAATAATGGAATTTATTAATTTAATAACTCAAGAAACTATTGGACTTAAAGAAGAAGAATTTGTAACAATAAAGTATTATGACAAATTAAGTCTTATTTTATCAATTCCTCATTCATCCACTTTAGTAGATAGAAGATGTTTAGAGTTTAGAAACTTCACAAAGAGTATATTATTAGATACAGACATACATACAAGTATGGTATATGCTTTAGAAATAGGAACAACTATTCAAGGAGTATGTAATCCATATATGGTAAATTATTCAAGAAATAGACAAAGTATTAATGATAAAAGAGGAGTTATGCCATGGGAATTTTTAGATTCTACAACTATATTAAAACAAGAATATTCTCAAGAATTGCAAGAAGAATTACTAAACTCATATTATGACAAATATCATTTAGAATTAGAAAAAGAGATTTTAAAAAAAATTGAAAAAAATGGTTTTGCTCTTCTCATTGATTGTCATTCAATGGCTAAAGTTCCAATTAAAAATTGTGTTGCAACATCTCAAGAAATTAGACCTGAAATTTGCATTGGAACACTAGAAGGTAAAAGTACTGAGTTAGAAATAGTACAAAAATTACAATCTTTTTTTCAAAAAAATGGATATGAAACAACAATCGATAAACCTTACAAAGGAGGATATATCACACAAAAATATTCTTCAATTAAAAATACGCATGTTATCCAAATTGAGATTTCAAAAGAACTATATTGTTTTAATTCTCTTCAAGAGAATTTTAAAATTAAATCATATGAGACGAATAAATTACAAAAAACTCTAAGAGAAGGATTTTTACAATTTTATAAACTTTTGGAAAAGAAATACTAAATTTAAAAGTACAAAAATTTAAAAAAAACAATGTTAACTAATGATGTATCATGAACAAAATTATGATAACTATACTAATGATTATCTCTTTAATTTTTGCAGGATGTTCATCAAATTCAGATGAACAAAATTCACAAGATATTAGAGAAAATATGGAAACTATGGCAGAAAAAAATGGAGCAGAAGTTCCCTTCAATGAAGAGCAACTTAATGAAGTTGAAGAAACTATAAGTGAGTCTTTAGAAAACATACAAAATGTTGAACAAGAGGTTCTTGAAGATAGAGTTGTATTTGATGATGAAAATTCAACTCTAAGAGTTGAAGATGGAAGAGTAATTGCTCAAGTTAATAGAAGTGTAGATTTTGAAGCTAGACCTTTTAGTGAATGGTGTATTAATGGTGAAACATACACATTTGAAGGAGAGGATGGGGATATTGAATCAGTAATTCAAGGAGTATCAACTCATAACGGAATTCAAGTTTGTGAAGCACATCATACTATGGTTCAAGAAACTCCAATTGGAACTTTTGAAATTAATACAGTATATTTCATTAATGAAGATATTACAAAATTATGGATTGTAACTGATTTTATGGGTCAAGTTAGTGAAACAGAAATTGAATTACAATAAAATTATTATTATTATTATTATTATTATTATTATTTTTTTTCAATAAAATATAATCCTATCATTCTAATAAACAAAATAAAATTCAGAACTAACTTATTATTTAAAGTGTATTTTATTTTAGAAATATTTGTTAAATTTAAATATGTATTTAATAATTTAATTTAATTTAATTTAATTTAATTTAACAATTTGAACATGAAGCAGGAAGTGAAATTCCACTCTCTCTTCCAAATCCTTCTTCATTTTGTCCAATAGTATATGTTGGAAGCATTGAGTTTTCACCTACTCTTATATGAGTAAGTTTACTCTCTCTTACACCATTGTGAGTCATTGTAATTCTTACTAAATATGTACCATCTTCAGTTCCTTGTGGAACCATAATGTTCATAGGAACTACTCTTTCTTCAAATGGTTGAAGAACATATCTTCCATTACTTTGAACAAATATTTGTTGACCAGTAATTGTATACTCAACAGTTTTCACTTCATTTTCATTATTAATTAATACAACTGAGAACTGGTTATATCCAGACTTAAATGTTGAATCTTGTAATAATGTAGTTAGGTGATTTCTAAAGTCAATACCCTGTCCTCTAATTGAAGGAATTCCTGCTTCTTGAGTTGGTCTAATAAATGTAATTGGAGCTGATCGTTGATCAATAAATCCATAATTATCCCAAAACTCTACAACAAGAGTACACTCTTTATCATATTCAACTCTAAGTTGGAAATCATTAATGAATAATTCAAAGTCAAATACTACATCATTCATCATATTTCTACTCTTCAAAGCTGCATTAATCCATTGTTCATTTTGAAGACTATTTACAACTCCATCTTCACATACAATGTATGGTCTAAATCTTGTAACTCTTTGAGCAAGTGTTTCATTTGCAAATGTAATTGTAACATCTACATTACTATTATCACCAGACTCAGTATCAACAATAATACTCTGATTTTCTAACTTATCTTCTTCTCTAAACACTAATACTGAATCACTAAGTTCAACAGTATTTCCTCTCTCATCTACTCCTCTTGCAGTAAATGTGTAACTACCACCAACTACATTAGTAAGAGTAATTGTCTCAACACATTCATTTCCAATAATAACGCCATTATTGAATACTTCACATGTTACACTTAAATTTTGAGGATGAGTAATATTTACATTTACTTCAATATTTGAAGGTTCAAATGATTGTTTAGGTGTTGCAACAAGTGTTCCTTGTGGACTTAGAGCTTCAATTACTTCAACTTGTTCAACTAATACAACAGTATTTCCATTTTTATCTACAGTTGTAAGTGTTACATCATACTCTCCAATTTGATTATACGAAGTATTTAGTGTAAAGTTCCCAATACAATTCCCTCCTCCAATTGCTTGAAGAAGTCTTCCATTAGTTTCTAACACACAATTTACAAAGTTTGCTTGATCAACAACTGTATAATTAATTTGAACTCTATCTCCTACAAATACTCTTTGAGGATTTACTTGTAGAGTAACTTCTTGAGGTAATTTTTCAAATACTTCAATAGTAGTTGAATTTGTTCCAGTAAGTCCAAATTCATCAGTTACTACAACTTTAATAGTGTATATACCTTGGTTAAACTCTTGAGTAAATCCACTACATTGATTTGTAAATCTTGAAACTCCATTAATAAATACTTCACATGTGATTTGATCACCATCAGGATCAACTGCTGAAATATTAAAATCTACGAGTAATACTTCAAATCCTGAATTTACACTAGGTGTAATATTTACAAGAGGAGCTTGATTTTGTAAATCAAACAATACTTGAGTTGAACTAGTTGCACTTAATCCATTTGAATTAGTAACTTCACAATTTACTTGTGAATCACTTGCAAGTCTATCTTCTCTTTGAACAGTTAATTGTCCATTAACAAGAGTAATTGAAATTCTATTTGAATTAGCAGTACAAGATATTTGATTTGTTAAATCACCATCAATTTGATCTTGTGCTGAAATTTGTCCAATTACTTGATTATTTACACTTCCATTTAATACAGCTGGTGCATTAATTGTAGGAGGTTGAATTCTATCAAAAGTAACCACTGTATTTTTAGTTACTCTGTTATTATCACTATCTGTAACTTCACATGTAATTGTTGTTGAAATTGGATTAGTTGTAGTTCTACTTACCACTAAATTACCATTGTTTAATTGTAATGAGATAACTCCAGATGTTCTGTGACATACAATTTCATTAGTTAAATCTCCATCTTCTATATCAAATGCTGATACTTGTCCTTGTACTTGTTGATTAATTCCTCCATTTAATACATCAGGAGTGTTAAGTTCAGGAGGATTATTAGGAGTTATAACTTCATTAAACACTACTTGTGTTGTTCCTTGTGCAGAGTTTCCGTTTGAATTAGTAACTTCACAATTCACTTGAGTAGTAATTGATGAATTAGTATTTCTAATTACTTCAAGTATTCCATTATTCACGTTAATTCTAATTTGATTTGAACTAGGTGTACAAACAATTTGATTTGTTATATCACCATCAACTTGATCAAATGCTGATACTCCTCCAATTACTTGTTGATTTAAATCCCCATTTAGAAGGGCAGGTACATTAATTGTTGGAATTACTGCTTCAATTTTAGTAAATGTCACCACAGTATTTTTAGTTACTCTATTATTATCACTATCAGTAACTTCACACGTAACTATTGTATTAATTTGGTTATCAGTTGTTCTAGTTACTTGAAGAGTTCCAGAATTAGCATTCACATTAATATTAGATGATGTTGAAGCACAACTAATTTGATTTGTTAAATCTCCATCCTCTATATCAAATGCTGAAATTGATCCTTGTACTTGTTGATTAGTTTCTCCATTAAGTACATTAGGCGTATTTAGTACAGGAGGATTATTAGGAATTTGAACTTCATTAAACACTACTTGTGTTGTTCCTTGTGCAGAGTTTCCATTTGAATTAGTAACTTCACAATTCACTTGAGTAGTAATTGATGAATTAGTGTTTCTAATCACTTCAAGCATTCCTGAATTTAAATTAATTCTAATTTGATTTGAACTAGGTGTACAAATAATTTGATTCGTTAAATCTCCATCAACTTGATCAAATGCTGATACTCCTCCAATAACTTGTTGATTTACTCCTCCATTTAGAAGAGCTGGCACATTAATTGTTGGAATTACAGGTTCAATTCTATCAAATAATATTAATGTATTTTTTGAAGCTGTATTACTATCACTGTCTTGAACTTGACAAGTTATTTGTGCAATTATTACTCCATTAAATGTTCTAGTTACAGTTAATATTCCTTGATTAGCATCTACATTAATTGCTGATGAAGTAGTAGTACAAATAATTTGATTTGTCAAATCACCATCCTCTACATCATTTGCAGAGATTGTACCTTGCACTTGTTGATTAGTTCCACCATTTAATGATGCAGGAGTATTTAATACAGGCGGATTATTAGATTGAATTTGACTAAATGTCACTTGAGTATTTCTAGTTACTCTATTACTATCACTATCAGTCACTTCACATCTCACAATTGCAGATATTGAATTATCAGTTGTTCTAGTTACAGTTAATGTTCCTTGATTAGCATCTACATTAATTGCTGATGAAGTAGTAGTACAAATAATTTGATTTGTCAAATCACCATCCTCTACATCATTTGCAGAGATTGTTCCTTGCACTTGTTGATTTGTTCCACCATTTAATGAGTTTGGCGTATTTAATACAGGCGGATTATTAGATTGAATTTGATTAAATGTTACAATAGTATTTCTAGTTACTCTATTACTATCACTATCAGTCACTTCACATGTAACTGATGTGGTAATTTGATTATTTGTTGTTCTAGTAACAGTTAAAATTCCTTGATTTGCATTTATTGAAATTAAATTTGAGTTAGCATTACAAATAATTTGATTTGTCAAATCACCATCCTCTACATCATTTGCAGAGATTGTACCTTGCACTTGTTGATTTGTTCCTCCATTTAATGAGTTTGGCGTATTTAATACAGGCGGATTATTAGATTGAATTTGACTAAATGTCACTTGAGTATTTCTAGTTACTCTATTACTATCACTATCAG
>JAIUMM010000002.1 GCA_022565615.1 Nanobdellota archaeon
AAATAAAGCAGGAGATACAATGTCAGGAAATTTAAATGTTCAAGCTGATATTATTTCAAATAGAATTAGAACTAATGAGTATTGTGATAGTACAGGAGATGATTGTTTTTCAGTTAATGATTTTTTAGTAGGAGATACTCCTTTATTTTCAAGAGAAGTTGAAGCAGGTTGGCCAGATGCATTACTTTGTTATGATACAGATGGTTCAACAATAGTATTATATTTTAAAGGAAAATATGTTCCTCATCCTGCAAGTTCAACATGGGCTTGGACTTGGAATGAAGCAGTAAGAAGACCGACTCATCCTTATTCATACGTTTATGAAAGTGCAATGGGTACATTTGCCTCATTTAGAATTGACACAGGAGCATCAACTACTCCCACTGCATATTCAATTGGGAGTGGAAGGGATCAACAAAATTATCCAGGAGAGCGTTTAGGAGATTGTTCTCCAGATTCAATCTGGAATCAAGGAGGTTCTAGGGATATGCAGTGGTACTTTGATAATGATAGAGCTCTAGTTTTATACAATACTCAATTAATGGAAGAATTTAATCCTACTGCTCCAACTTATGTTCCTCCTCCAAGAGGTGGAAAGTAGATTTTATAACTTCTACTGATATTATTAAATATAAAAATGAAACTAATTCTTTTCAATAAAGATAATTTAATATTAAATTTCTTAGCATTATTTTTAATTAGTATAGTTTTATATAAAATTTGGTTTAATATATCTGTATATGATTATTATTATGTAATTTTTTGGTTTTGTAATATTAGTGCATTACTATTAGGAATTTCCATATTATTAAAATTTAAACCTATTATAGGGGCAGTTTCTATCTCGGTAGTTCCTGCTCAATTTTTATGGGTAATTGATTTTATATTATTTTATTTTTTTGGATTTGGATTTGGTAGAACATCAGATTTAGCAGATTATTCTATGTTTGAATTTTATTTGTCAGTTCTTTTTCATTTAATATTAATTCCAATTTCAATATATACTGTATATAAATTTGGTTTATCAAGAAAATCTTATTTATACTCAGTAATTATTTTTATTACTTTACTTTTACCATTAACATATTTTATTACTCCTGAATCTTATAATATAAATTGTGTATTTTATCAATGTGATTTAAGCTATGAAGATTATTTTTATTCAGATAAAAATTTGTATGAAGGAACGATTATATATTTAATTTTAAATATGTTTTTTTGGTATTTTATAGCATTACTTGCTTATTTTGTATATTTTTTTTACTTTAAAAAATTTATTAAATTTGTAGATTAAAACTTAAGTTATTATAAATAAGAAGCAAGTTTAGCATTGGTTATATTTTAGTCAAATAATCCTTCTTTTAATTCATTAAGTAATTCTTGAGAAGAAACATTAAATCCAAATTTTTTATTAAAAAATCTACATACATTTTCTAAATCTCTTAAAAGTAAATCTTCAAATTCCAAAAAATCTTGTTTATTTTTAAAATTCATTGCTTGCCCTACATCAATTATTATTACAACTCCTTCACTATTGAGCATCATATTAAATTCAGATAAATCTCCATGTACTAATTTAGCTCCTCTAATCATTAAATGGAGTTGTTCTTTAACTTGCTTATAAATCTCTTCAGGATTTTCAATTATTGCATCTTTGAGCATACAACCCTCAATATAGTCCATAATGATTACATTTTGAAATTGCTTATATGGATATGGAACATTAACACCCGCTTTATAGAGGAGTTGTAAATTTCTAAATTCTTTTTGAGACCATGCAAGAATTACTTTTCTCAAATTTCCTTTAATCGTTCTAAATCTAAAATCACGAATAATATATTGAGAGATTTTTTTAAAATTTGCACTTGTAATTCTAAACATTTTAATAGCAAGTCTAGTATCTCCCTTATGAGCATGATACACATCTCCTTCTTTTCCTGTTTTAATTGGCCCTCCTAATTCATCATAATATTGTCTTCTTTTTAAATTTTCAAGAGCATCAAGAGTTGCATTATCAAATACTCCTTCATATACTTTAAACTTTTCACGATTAACTTTTCCCAATTTATATTAATAGAAATATAATTAAATTTATAAATAGATACTTTTAATTTTAGTGTAGTGACAACACCTATTGATCTTGAAATGAGAAGAATTGAAAAAATGTGTACAGATGTGTATGAACCTGGTGTTGAGGTTACAATTCCAATTTCAAGTGAATTGAGTTCTATTTTAGAAATAGCATATAAATATTTACATCCAGCCCAGAAAGAATTTGAACCTTATTTAGCATTATCTCAACCTTTTGGGGCATTTATGTCTGCACGAAATAATGGATTTTCTTTAGAACAAATACTAACTCCTGAAATTTTAGATGATGCACAAGGTTATTTTAATAATTCAGATTTAGATTTACAATGTAGGTTGATATTTTCATCCAATGTAGATTTTTTAAATGAGGCTTTAAATACTTTACAAAAACCTGCTCCTAATACTTGCCAAATTATAGCGCATTGGTTTGTAGATTCATTTGTTAAATTTTACAATGATAGACTATCTCCACTCCAGTTTCCAACAAAAACAGAAACTAGAAAAGAAGCAATGAAATGTGGAAATTCAGAAGTTGTAAATTTCTCGGGAGAAAAATGTAGAATTTTAAATTTCCCATTATATTTAAATTACTATGAATAGATTAAAAAGAGTATTTGATAATTTTTTATAAAATAAGTACTAATATAATTAATGTCCCTACTATAATTTCAAGAACTGCAATTATTTGAAGCAGATGCTTATGTTTGAAAAATGAGTTTAATAATGTTTTAATTTTTTGAGGAAATAAAAATAAAATAATTCCTTCTATAAATAGTAATATTCCAATAATAAATAAAATTGTAGTTCCAATCATATTAGTTATATACTTTTAAACTATTTAAATATTAGTATTTTACTTAGATGTTAGTATTTAAAAAATAATTTACAAATTATAAAATTAAAAGAATTGATTTAATCCTTTATTTTTGGGAATAATAGATTGTAATTGTTTATTAAGTGACTCTTCATCAAAATCAAATTGCTTTAACATTGAAATAATTTCTTCTCTATTAAATTCTTCTTTAATTTCAACAGGGTTATTACTCACAGGCATTTTTTTAATAGTATTAAATACTTCAATCCAAGTATGAGAAAAATAGTCATGCCACCTGAGCACTTTGAACATTTCATCAGGCTTATCTCTATACTCTTTTACAATTTTTAGAGCTTTTTTAGGTCCAATTCCTTTAACTCCTCCTGGATTGAAGTCAGTTCCACACAATATTGCAATATAAATTAATTCATCTCTTGAGAGATTAAGATTTTTTAAATTTTCATCAAGTGAATAAAACTCAATATTTGTATCTTTGTATGTTGAAGTTCCCGCAACTTTTCTTTTACTTGTGATTGAGAAATTTCTAATCAAATAAGAAGAATTAAACAATAATGAATCAAAATCTTGTGAAGCAAGAGCATATACTTTTTTGTCTTGTACTAATTTTGCTCCTTGTGCTTCTGCTTCACTTGGTGCTTGAATATAGGAAAATCCAAATTTTAATATTAATTCTTTACTTTGTTCAATTATTTCAGAAGTGATTTGAGAAGTTGCTTGAGCATACTTTTTACTATCTTCTAAAAGTCCAAGTTCTTTTGCTTCTTGGTATTTTTCTTGTGCAACTGCTCTTCTCTCTCTTCTCATTTCTTTTTCTTTCTCTTTTAATTTTGGAGATTCTCCATCAAATATGAAGATTGGAGTGATATTGTGTTTTTTAAAATAAATACATCTAGAAAATAGACCTTTTAAATGTGAAGTAACTCTTCCTTTTGAGTCAACAAGAGCTTGTCCATCACTTTGTCTAATTGATGAGAGGAATGAAAAAATTAAATTAAAAGAATCAATTGCTATTTTTTTATTAGAAAGTTGAGAAATATCAATTTCATGATAAACTAAAATATCTTTTATTGCAACACCCATATAATCAATTATTATTTAAAATATTTAAATGTTTGTAATATGATTGTATTATTATAAATTTATTTGTCTTAATTATACTTATATTGTTATCATTTTTTATAAATACATAATTTATTAAATAACTATTTTTAAAAGAAATTAATGAATAAAAAAGCTCAAGTTTCAATATTTGTAATAATTGGAATAATTGTAGTTGTAAGTGTAATAATACTTACTCAATTGAATTCGAATTATGATTTTAATGAACAAAATTCTATGAATAATCAAATTAATTCAATTCAAGATTTTATATCTACTTGTATACAAAAAACTACTCATAGAGGAATTATTGAGAATTTAGAAAGAGGGGGATATTATACTATAACATCTTATGAATCTATTGAAGATAATTTTTTAACTAATGTGCCTCTATATTATAATGGGGTTGAATTATTAATTCCAACAATAAAAATATTTGAAGAAGAATTATCTAAATTTATAACTGATGAGATTGATATTTGTTTTGATAGTTTTAGTAGTTTTGAAGAAGTAGGATACCTAATTACTCCAAATCAAGATTTTTCAACAAATGTGTTGATACTTGATAATTCAATTTTAATTAATTCTCAATTTCCAATTTCAGGAATTACTCCTCAAAAAGAGAACTTTGATATTCAAGAATTTAGAGTTGAAATTGATGTTAACATTAAAGAAATAATTAATCATATGGGAGAATTTATTAAAATTCATTCTGATGATTTTACTCAATTCCCAATTAGTTCTTTAATTATGTTAAGTGAGTTTGAAGATTTTCTTTTTGAATTAGATCAACTTGATGATATTATTATTGTTACATTTATTTATAATGATAATTCAAGTAATATAATTGGGAGTTCAATAAGTAATCCAATTTATTATAATTTTGCATTAGAGTATAATTTTAAAGATGATTTATTTGAATCATTTGATTTATTAAGTGAAGAAGAATTATTCCCTGATCAATGGGACTGGGAGGATTAGAAAATGGTACAAAAAAATATTTTAAAATATTCAAAATTACTTAGTGTAAATGTAATTAAATTGTTAATCTTAGTATTTACATTATTATTTATTACTTCAATTATATATGCTCAAACTTGTCAACAAGAAGATGATAATTGTTTAAGTGAAGAAGATTTTGTGAGTGATCCAAGAAATGCGTTTAGAAATAGTCCCAATGAAGCATGGACTTATATTATGCAAAATCCTTTAGCTACATATAATGGAATTAATGGAGAGAGTATAATTAGAGAATCATACAGAAGTAGTAGAGAGAACTTTGTAAATGTAGTTACTCAAAATACTCAACTTTTTGAAAATCCTGTGGTAAGAGAATTATTTGAACAAGAAGTTGATAGAGATATTAACATTTTAAATCAAAACCCTAGTGCTAGAAGAGATTTTTTACGACAATATGGAATTCAAGACATTAGCACTCCTCTTCAAGATTTTAATAGAAGAAGAGGAGAGATTACAACAGTTGGATCTGATGGTCAGCAAAGAGTTACAATTCCTCTCTCAATTATGAATGGTGGAAGAGTTAATTCTGATGGTAGTGTTACTTTGGCAAATGATGTTAGAATATATTCAGGACAAGTAGATATGAGAGGGAATGAACTTAGACTTAGAAGAGGAGGAACTTTAATTGCCCCAAGCTATGATGGAATTATTTCTTCAGATAGATTGATAGGACTTACTCAAAATTTAGATTTAAATTCATTTGAGATATCAGGAAGAAATATTGAATTAAGAGATTCAAATAATGTATTAGTAAATAGAATTACTGGAACATATACACTATTTCCAAACAATCAAGCAGTACTTGGAGGAAGAAGTAGGATAGAATATTTAAATTCACAAGGACAAGTATTAGAACGAGTTGATGTATCACAAAATACGTTATTTTTGAGTAATCGAGCATGCCCAGATAACTCTCAGATGAGTTGTATATATAGAAGTGGTGATAGTATAGTTGTAAATCCAATTGGTAATAATAGAATAAATTATGAAATTTTTTCAACTCAATATTCACAGTTTGATGTGAGTTTAATTAGAGATAGTTCTAATGTTAGGATTAGAGTTCCAAATGATGAGGGAAGACAAGTAACTTTTGATTTAAATCAAAGAGGTCTTAGGCAAAGTGGTTTATTAGGTTCAAATTCTAATTTTAATCTTGCTTATGAGCAAATTAGTGTAGGTCCAAATGGAGAATCTAGAATTGTAAGTATTAGTGACTATAGGATTAATAATGGGAGATATTATTCAATTCATACAGGAGTTGAAAGACCAAATTTTGAAGCAAGTGCTCGTTGTGAGATTAATCAAAATTGCAGAATTGGTAGTCAAACATTTACAAGAAATCAATTTGAAGTTTTTTGTAGAAATAATGATGGTCACTGTTTTAATGAATATGGAATTAGAGTTAGTTCTGATGGAAGACATTATATTAGTGGGAATCCTCCTCAAATAGTTGGTTCAACAAGTCAAAGTACAAGCAGACTTTATATGGAAGATTTAGAATTTGCAAGAACTGAAGGTTGGATTAGTTCTCAAGAAACAGGATTTAGAACTAGAACTCAAGGAGCTTCAACAAATACTAGAAATTCAGATATTCCTGTGGTTAGAAGTGGGGCCTTAGTTTATCCTGATATGAGAGCATATAGATGTGCTGAGCATAGTAGGAGGTCTGCAGCAGATTTATACGGGATTAATTTTATTCCAGGCAATGCTTGGGATTTTGCAGGAAATAATGCTATTAGTGCCTCATTTACCGACTCAGGTAATAGGAGGGCTTCTGCTATTTCAACTCAAGAGAGGACTTCATTTGAAACTCAAACAGTTAATGCAATTAATTCAGGACAGATGAACCCAGGAGATGTAGTTACTGTTTGGAATCCTAGATCTAACTACGCAAGGCATGATACAACGCATACTTTATTATTTAGAGGAGTCAATCAACAAGGTCAACCTATTTTTGATCATCAGTGGGGGAGTAGGTTTGAACAAATTACTATGGATGAAGTTTTAAATAGAAATTTGAGACCAAGAGCAGTTGTAAGGGGACAAAGAACTGCTTAATTTAAATATGGAATTAATTGCATTAATCAAAAAATTAAACTTCCTTCTCTCAAATTATAAATATTTAGTGGGAGGATTTTTATTTTTATTTCTTCAATTATTTATTTATATAGCGAATATGAATTCAGAATCAATGGTTTTTTATTATTGGTATTGTAATCATATCCCAATTCTCTTCTCTTTAGCATTTTTTTTTAAACAATATCAAGTTGTTAAGGGTTTAATTGGTGTTGGATTAATTCCACAAGTTCTATGGATTTTAGATTTAATGTTATACGGATTATTTTCATATCAACTCTTTGGCTTTACTCAATATTTTTTTGAGTTAGAATCTTCTACTCAAATGATATCAGTACTAATAATTCATGTTTTTTCATCTTTATTAGCATTTTTACTAACAATATCAGTAAAACCAAATTATAAATCATTAATTACAAGTTTAGTATATGTTCTTTTTCTACAATTAATTACTCTAATTTTTACTGACCCTTCATTAAATATTAATTGTGTTCAAGAGATTTGTGGACTTGAAAATTTCACACCTCTTTTATATAAATATTATTTTTTTATTTTAACATTCATTGTAATGGTACTTCCTTCATATTTTATCCAAATAGGTGTATTTAACATTTATAAAAAGTATAAAAAAAATAAAAATATTATCTAGGACTATAATATACTTCATATTCTACATCTCCTCCTATACTTGATACATAAGGTAAAGTGAGATTTAAAACAGCAGTTTGTGAAGAAATATTTAATGTTACATCATTTACTTGAACTTCTCGAACTCTAAGTCCACCTCTATATAATTCTTCAATTTCATTTTGTGTTAGAGCATCATTAAATACATAAAATTCGTCTAAAATTAACGTATAATTATTAGAATGATACTCATTATAGAATGAACTAAAAGAATTAAATGCTGTCAAAAAAAGTAGAGTAATTACTATAAATATTGAAAAAATTATTAAAGTTGCTCTTTTCATATAATTTTAGTTATATTTAAGATTATATAAATTTAATACTTCACTTTATTTAAATAACATTTACTAATCAAATATTATTTAAACAATCTTATTTATATTTAGTACAAATATTAATAAATTACATCTATATTATACTATATTAGATAATGAATAAAACTAATGATAAAACTACTAATAATAAAAATAGCAGTAATGATGACATAAATAGTTCTGCTAATAGTACTAAAGTAAATTTTATTGAATTTTTAATACAATATCCTTACGAACTTAGTGATGTTTTAAATAAAGAATTTAATGAGCAAGAAAAAGTTTCAAATTATACTTCACTGCTCACAGATAAAGATAGATTTGAAAATATGATGTTTAAAATTTCAGCTCTTAAAATAATGATTGAAGAATTAGTTGGAGTTGAGTTTCCTGACTCTCAAGAAATTTTTGTAATTAGAGCAGAATTATTTAATTCAGTTCCGACTCCTTTAATTATTGAATATCAAATTCATCCTGAGAAAATGGTTCTTTGTACATTAAAAGAGATGATAAAAAATGTACTTGGGCAAAATGGAATTAGATGTATTGATGAAGTTCAACAAGAGGAGTTACTTCTAGCTACGTTAATTTCAATTTCAAATCAAGTGTTAGAACATAAAAATATTCAATTACAACCCTTTATATCTTGGATGATTGAAAACTCAAAGAATTATTTAGAACAAAAAGGATTTGAGTTAAATGAAAATAACATTGAGAATTATTCTATTTCAAAAGAAAATACATTAGTATCAATTATTGAAGAGAGTTATAACTCACTATATTAATTCTATTAATTAATTCATTATATTAACTGAGTACAATACTTTTTAAATTTAGAACATTTATTAAAACTTAGATGAGTTCAGGTGTTGCATTTTCAATTTTTGGAATTGATGTTTTTTGGTATGGAATTATGTATGCTATAGGATTTTTATTAGTATATTTATATTTTCAAAAATATTTTATTACTTCTTCTATGAGTGAAGATAATAAAGATTCTGCTTTTATTATAATTGCTCTTTCATCCCTTATTAGTGCAAGGTTATTTTTTACTTTTTTTTATTTCCCAATGTACTATTTTGAAAATCCTCTTCATATTTTGCGTGTTATGGATGGAGGAATGAGTATCCATGGAGGATTAATAGGATTTTTCATTGGTTCATATATTGTAAGTAAGAGATATAATTTTTCAATATACAAAATAACTGATTTTTTTATGCTACCTGCTATTTTAGCAATGGCATTTGGAAGACTTGGAAATTTTATTAATCAAGAATTACCAGGAATTCCAACTGATTCAATGTTTGGTGTTGTATTTAGTGAAGTTGATGATTTAAAGCGATTTCCATACCAACTTTTTGCAGGATTTACATCTTTAATTACATTTCATATAGTCTTATATTTATATATGTTTAAAAAATTAAGAGAAGGAATTTTAACATATATTACTATTTTTTTATATTCAATTTTTAGATTTTTGCTTGATTTTATGCGAGAGCCTACAACATTATTTTTAAATTTCCCTCTTGGGCAATGGTTCTCATTATTGGTAATAGGTATTTCAGTTATTATGATTTATAAAATTTTAACTAGTGAAGATAATGTAAAAGGTAGTTTTAATAGTAAAAATAATCAAAATAATATCAAAAGAACTAACAAAAATAACATTAAAAATAATAATAAGAAAAGAGATAGAAAATAATAGTAATTAGAACTATACAAATAAAATGCAACAATTAAGAGATAAAAGAATTAGTTTTGATGAAGAAACTCACACATATTTTGTAGATTCAAAAAAAATTTCAAAGTCTGTAACAGAGTTTATTAATGATTTTTTTAAAGAGTTTGATTCTAAACTTGTAATTGAAAAATGGTATGGATATTGGCAAAGTAATGAAAACTCAAAATATTATGGGATGGCTAAAGAAGAAATATCAGGATATTGGAAAAAAACGGGAGAAGAATCAAGAGATAGGGGAACTCTTTTACATAAGGCAATTGAAGATTATGAACTGGAGGGAAAAATTGTAGATACAACAGAATTTAAGCAATATTTAAATTTTAAAAATGAGTTTTCAAATTTAAAAATTATTATCTCAGAGTATAGAGTTTTTGATGAAGAATTAAGCATTGCAGGAACTATTGATTGTATTATGCAAGATAGTGATTCAAAAGAGTTTTATATTTTTGATTGGAAGAGAGTTAAAGAAATTAAAGAGACAAGTCAAGATAATGCTCTTTATCCTCTTGAGCATTTAGCAAATACAAATTACTGGAAGTATGCTCTTCAACTTAATATGTATAAATATATTCTTGAAAAACATTATGGTGTTATTATTTCAGGACTATATCTAGTTCAATTTCATGAAGAAAAAGAGGATTTTAATGTAGTCAAAGTTGTAAATATGGAGTATGAAATCACTAAAATCTTAAAATATATTGAAGTCTAAGGAAGTTATATTTTATTTTATGAAAAGAAAAAATTTAATTGAATTTATTTTTGATAAACTTCTAATCAATCTACTACTTTTAAAGTATGTTAAAAGTTTAAAAAAATCAATTTTCTCTACATAAGTATTAATGTAATGAACAATATACTTGAGAGGAATTTTGTTAAGAGACTCTTTTATTTCAAATATCAAGTTTTTATTATTTTTTTATATTCTAATTTAATATTTTTATTAATTTTCTCTTCTTCTTCTTCTTTTTCTTATGATTTTTTCAATCCACCATGGGAAGATGATACACAACCATTTAGAGTTGAGTTTAATGTAACGGGTGCTAGTAGTGATTTAGATAGGTATACTATGCAAATTGATATCGACTCTTCATTTATGGGTTCAATTTTTGACTTTGACACTCACAGAGACTCAATTCGTATGTATTATTATAATAGGACTGCTAATACTTCAATATTAATTCCTCATTATTTCTTAGAATACGACTCAACTCTACAAGAAGCTGAACTTCAGTTTAAAGTGCCATTTATTTCATCAACTACTGGTGCAGAGTTGGTACTTTACTTTGGAAATACTTTTTTTGATAATAATGAAGATTTTTGTAGTACATTTATTCACTGTGATTTATTTGAAGAACCGGAAATTAATTCAATATATGAAATTGGAGACTTTGATTTAGTTACAGGAACTGATTTTTCAATAGTTGATGGTAATTTGCAAATAAGAGCAGGTGGGGCTGATACATGGACTGGAAATGATGAATATGGTTCAGTTTTTTTAAAAGATATTGAGGGAGATATTGATGTTCAAGTAGCTATTATTTTTCAAGGAAATCCTGATCAATGGAATAAAGCAGGAATTATGATTAGAAATGATATTTCTCAGCCAACAGTTTCAACAGGGTATGTGTTTCAAGCAGTTACAAGAGATAATGGTTATGCATTTCAAAGAGATACTACAGGAAATGGATATTTGAATCAAAATACAGTATCTGGTTCAAGAGTGCTTCCCTCATATTTACGTATTGTAAAATCGGATCAAACATTCACAGGTTTTTATTCAACAACAACTCCATCAACTTGGACAAGTATAACTTCACAAACTTTAACTACTGCAAATTCAATTCAAGATGTTGGACTCTCCTCTACATCTCACGCAGGAGCAACGTTAGATACAGTAAGATTTGATAATTTCACAATTAAAAGACATACAACTGACACTATTATTGTTGATTCATTTGCTCAAAATAATTTACCTAATGAATTATTTGTCTCAATTATTCAACCCTCAACTATTGCAATTACTAATGTTGAACAAAATTCAATTTTTACTGTTGATACTAACATTTCTTGTTTTAGTTATGACTCTACAACATGTGAAGATGTTGATATTTTTTTAGAATTTAATGATTCTAATATAGTGAGTACTTCTTCAACTACACCTCTTTTTACAACAAGTTCAAATCCTCAAAGTTGTACTTTAGATGCAGGAGATTTTTGTATTCGAAGTTTTGATATTAATTTAACAGGCCTAGTAGGAGAAGTGTATGATGTTCAAGTTATAGCTCAAAGTTCATTAAATAATATTGAAGACTCAATATCTGATTTAGTTCGTTCAAGAGTAATACTTGGAACTTTTATTGCTTTTAATGAATCAATTCTCGATATTGGAACAACTACTCAATTCTCAGGTTCAATTAGCCAGAGTGTGGAAGTGAGTTCTAACTTTGGAGATAACTCTAATATTGAAATCACTTGTGTTTTAGGAGACTGCACAACAATTACACCTGATATTTCATTAATTTTAAATTTACTTGATGGCTCAACACAAAACATTACATTTACTTGTAGTGACCAACTCTCAGGTCAGTTTTCAGCACAGTTTGAATTGACTTCAACTCAAAGTTCAGTTACAGATTTTTTACAAGTATCTTGTGAAATTGAGCAAGTTTTTGGACCCATTACAATTACCAAATTTCAACCTTCAAGTTCAGGAGTAACTTTACTTCAAAATGAATCGGTAATTCTTAGATATAATGTAAGTTGTCAAGGAGAGTGTGGAGATGTTGAAATTGGAATGTATTCTCCATTTGGAAATTGGTGGAATCTAAGTTGGCAGAATAGAGTTGAGATAAATATCACAAACACAGTATTTACTCCTGAAGACTTTCAGATATTAGTTCAAATAAATTCTTCTCTTCTAGATGATTATCAATGGTTAAATAGTTGTTCAGATTTAAGATTTATTGATAACTCTTCAAATTCATTATTATACTGGATAGAAGAATGTAATGAAGTAGAAGAAGAAGCATTTGTCTGGGTAAGGCTTGAAGACTCAATTCCGGCTGACGAGTTATATCAAATAACAATGTATTATAATAATGAAGATGCTATATCACAAAGTAGTCCTCAAACTACATTTAGGGAGGATGAAATTCATTTAGTGACAGGTTTTTGGAATGATGGAGCAGCACCATTAACTTCAAATCATATTAATAATAATAATGATGCAAATATTTTAAAAAGTACTATTGATATTAATGGTTGGGATATTTTTGGGAGTGGATATGTTACTTCAATTAATCAAAATATTAATATTTATGGTTCAGGAGGAGCAGATGATGATTTTTATTATTCAAGATATAGATTTTTATTTATTCCTTCAACTACTACAACTCATACTTTTAGAACAAATAGTGATGATGGAAGTGAAATTGGAATTTGGAACTTAGATGGATATGGAACGGGAATTAGAACTCCTATAAGTGTTGTAACTGGCACACAAACTCGCCTTGCTTTTTGGTATGGAGGACATGCAAATCAGGCTCTTTGTAATACAGGAGGAACTGATGGTTCACAAAGTTTAATTGCAGGAAATGGTTACTGGATAGATTATGTGATGAATGAAAGAACGGGTGGTCAACTTGCTCAAATGTGTATTAATAGAGGTTTTGGATTTGAACTTGTAAGTGTGGCTAACTTAGGTGGTGAAATCTTTGCAAGAACATACCTAGATGACGATCCTCAAGTTGTAATTTCACAAAGTCAAAGTGGGTTAATTTCAACAATAGCTGATGAAGTTCCTCTGTGGACAAGTAACATTAATCCTCAAAACTGTATAATTGGTGAGCTTGATTGGTGTATTGTTGAGTTTGAGGTTTTTGGAACTGGAGAGAGTAATAATTCATATGATATATTTTTAAGAGCAAGTTCTAATTATTCACAAGTTGAATTTAGTCAATCTTTAGATTTTACAATTACAATTACTCAAGATCCAATACCTAAAATTATTTTATTAGAACCTTCTAATGATTCAAAATTTATTGACTCTTTAGAGAGTGAATTTAGATTTTTTATTAATGGAAGTTCTTCTACATATTATTGTAATGTATACATTAATTCAGTTCTTCAAATAGGAGAAATGTGTCCAAATCTACAAAATTCATCAATATTTATAAATATTAGTGGAGGATTATATGAGTATTATATTGAAGTATTAGATGAAGATCAAAATTCAACTCTTATAAACTCTCAAATTTTTGAGTTTAGAAAAATATTGTTTCAACATAAGACATTAATAAAAGAAATTAATTTTCTTGAAAGTTATATTTACGAAATTGAATTAACACTACAAAATAATTTAAATTTTGATCAAGAATTTAAAGTCTTTGAATTTGTATCTGAGTTTTTTAATTATGCATCATTTAATTTATTTTATGATATATTTATAGAGGTTAGTGGTTTATTTACTGGGGACTTATTAGAATGGAGTTCAGTTATAGTTTCTTCTAATTCAAATGAAACTATATCTTATGCAGTGAGTTCAAACAATGGAAGTCAATCAAAAATTAAAGATTTATTTATTATAGGTTTTGAATAATAATAAGTTTGTATAATAGAAATTTGAAAATATTCATAATATCTTAAGATAAGTTTATAATTTCTAGTAATAGCATACTTTTAAATAATTTCAAATCTTAGTTTTTTTTAAATGTCTAAAAAATATGAAAAGGGTATAGTTGTTCATACTAAAGATTTAAGATTGTTTGATAATAGAACTATAAAAAAAGCATATGAGGAATGCTCAGAAGTTATGCATATTTTTATACTTTATAATACTCAATTGCAATCAACTAAAAAAGTATTTGATGTTAATACAAATGCTTTAGAGTTTATGTATAATTCTCTTTTAGATTTACAAGAGCAACTTAAAGATAAAAATTCGTTACTAGTAGTATTAAAAGGAGATTCTTTTAATACAGTACTTCATGATTTAAGAGAAAATTTTAAATTTGAAGCTTTATATATTAGTAAAGACTATTCTCCTCACGCATTAAGTAGAGAAGATTCAATTTATCAATATTGTTTAAATGTATCAGTTCATTATAGTGAAGTTGTTGAGCATATTTTACTTGATAATATTTCTAATTATTTAAAAGCAACAGATTCAAAACCTTATACAGTATTTACCCCATTTTATAAAAATGCACTAAAATTTGAAGTCCCTCTTCCTTTAAAGTATACAACACATTCACTTATTAAATCTATTAATTTAGACACTAAAATATTAAAAAAATTAGAAAAACAAACGCAAGAAAATTTAGAGTACTTACATTCTCTATTCACACCAAATTCTAATCTTTTAGTTAAAGGTGGGAGAAGTGAAGCTTTTGAAATTTTAAAAGAATTAGATGATTTTAATTATAAATTAAAAAGAGATTATCCAAGTATTAAAGGTACAACAAGACTCTCGGCTCATCATAAATTTGGGACAATTTCAATGCGAGAGAGTTATTATTCAATAAAAGATACATCTAAAACGTATGGAGATGAGTTACTTAGAGAATTATATTGGCATGATTTTTATATTTTAATTGCAAAACATTTCCCTCATGTATTTGAACATGCATTTCAACAACACTATGATGATATTAAATGGATTAACGATACTGATGATGAAAATTTTAAAGCATGGTGTAGAGGAGAAACAGGTTTTCCAATTATTGATGCTGGGATGAGAGAATTAAATACAACAGGATACATGCACAATAGAGTGAGGATGATTGTTGCGAGTTTTTTAACTAAAGATTTACACATTCATTGGTTACTAGGAGAAGCATATTTTGCAAGTAAACTCACTGACTATGATTCTTGTGTAAATAATGGTTCTTGGCAATGGGCAGCATCAACAGGGTGTGACGCTCAACCATATTTTAGAATATTTAATCCTTGGTTACAGCAAGAGAGATTTGATAAGAATTGCGACTATATTAAGAAATGGATTCCTGAACTTGAAAGTTTAGATGTAAAAGTAATTCATAATCTAGGTGAACAAAGACCTTTATTTTTTAATTCCTCTTATCCAAAGCCAATTGTAAATCACAAAAAACAAAAAAATATTGCAATTAGTATGTTTAAAAGAGAATAAAATTTAAATATTTTGATTTAGGTTTTTCGCAAATTATTTTTTTATTTCATTAGTATTATTTTTATTTGATTCAACTTTATTATTATTATTAGAATTTATAACTTTAGTTGTAGTTTTAGTAGTATGAGTTGTAACTTCATCTTCTAAGAATTCTTCAATTTTATCAGCTAAAAAATTAATTATATTCTCCTTCATATCTAATAATTCTTCTCGTGTTGCAAATTGCATAGGATTCCACAAATCAATATATCTCTCAAGTTTTTGAACTTCATCATGATTAGCTGTAATTTTAAATTGTTTCTTAACTTTTGATTGAAACTCTTGAAATAATTCAATATTATGTTTCATATCATGAATTTCATCTCTTAAATGTTTAATGTCTTGACTTAATGTTCTAATTTCTTTAATGATATTGTGATCTAATAATTCTATCTTTTCATCAACAATTTCTACTTTACTCTCTAAATCTTTTTGACGCTCAACAATACTTACCAGAGCTTTTGAGTGAGTATCAACTTTACTTAGTAAATCTTGATTTGCTGTTGAAGAATCTGAACCAAATGCCATTTTATATATTAGATATCAAAAGAATAGTATTTATTATTTATGTTTAATTGAAGAGTATAAACTTACTATTTTTTTAACTGATTTATCCCATGTATGACTGTCTACTTCTGTAAACGCGTTATCTGAAATATAATTATGTAGTGGTTCATACTCTAGAAGTGCTAAAATTTTATGTGCTATTTCATCAGTATCCCAAAAGTCAACTTTAAAAGCATGTTTTAAAACTTCAGAAATTCCACTTTGCTTTGAAATAATAGTTGGTGTCCCTTTAACGATTGCTTCATAAGGTACAACTCCAAAAGGCTCAGAGACAGATGGCATTACAAATACATCTGAACTTGAATAATATCTCTCAGCTTCAACTCTTGTGTATGCTCCTCCATGAAAGTACACATTATCATTAATTCCTAATTCATAAGAGAGTTCAATTACTCTTTGTAACATATCTCCTCCTCCTGCAATTACAAATACAACATCATTTCTATATTCCAATACTTTTTTAGCTGCTCTTAAAAAATATTCAGGTCCTTTTTGAAGAGTCATTCTTCCCATAAATAGAACTGTTTTTTTATGTTCAAATAATTGTTGTTTAGATTTACTCTTAACTAAATCACTAATTTTTGCATTATACACAACTCTAATTTTTAAAGGGTCTACATTATATTTCGAAATTAATTGATGTTTGACATATTTACTCACTGCCACAATAATATCTGCTTGTTCAAATCCTTCTTGTTCAATTTTCATAATTTCAGGATGTCCTCCTTGATTTCCTGTTTTATCATACTCAGTAATATGAACATGAAAAATAATTGGTATTCCTGTCACTTTTTTAAGTTCAATTGCAGCTCTCATAGTTGTCCAATCATGAGCATGAATTACATCAAATTGTCTATGTTGGAATTTTTTAACAATTCTTCTAGCATATAATTCAACTTCTTGTAAAATATTTTCTCCATAAATTTCTTTACTAGTTTTATACTCTCCAACTGATGATTTCAAATAATCCTCATATGTAACTTCATATTCATGTGGTGTTTGATAACAACTTAAAAGAGTTGGAATTTTTGTAATATATACATTAGAAAAATCAATCTCTTCAAATTGAACTCCTGAAACATCACAATTAGAACTAAATTTGGAAACTTCTTTAGGACCATAAGGCATAGCATATTCTATTGAAATATCATCATAATTGGAGAGTTCTTTACAAATTTCAGCACAAACCATTCCTACTCCTCCTGAAAAAGAAGGAGGTAATTCCCAGCTTAACATTAAAACTCTCATCTATTACAAATTGGAATTTTAAACATTTAAAGATTTTAAGTATTACTTAATAGTTAGTAAGAAGAACATTGTATATTAAGATTCATTTAAACACAATTTGTTAGTATTTTTTGTCTTGATTTAAATTCATATCTGCGAGTTTTTTAGTGAGTTTTTTATTAAGTTCATTGTTGAAAAAAAAAACTAAAATTTATATTGTAATTTTTTTAATTTCAAGTAGGTAATAAAAAATGATAAGTTTAGTTGATGTATTTAAATTTATTTTCATAGCAGCAATAATTATTAGTTTTACATTTATTTTATTAATTGCTCTAAGTCCTGCTTTTAGTTCAAAAGATATTATTGCAGAGTATGTTTATAGTGATATTAATAATTGCACATTACAACAAGAAGGAACAGATTGTTTAATTTCTTCATTTCAAGATTTAGAATCTCAAATTATTAGAGTGTATCCTAACTTAATATATACTCTTATAATTACAGGAGAAGATGGAATTGAGTATGTTAGTGGAGAAGATAATCAACACAATGATTTACTACTAAATCAAAGAATGTCTTCTTGTAATTTATTTAGAAGTTGTCAAATTTTTTATTTTAGTCATGGTAATTTAAATTATAGAATTATATTAATGTAAAAAATAAACTCATTTTTTATTTTTTATTTTTTCTTCTCTTTTATGCTCTTCAGTATAAAAGTTAATTATTTTAGGTTTTCGAGTATTAATATCAACTAATATACACTTACCAACATCTGGGAACATTCCCATCTTTTCTTGATAATCACTCATTTCAACCCAACATCCTCCGCTAATAATAGTACATCCTTTATAATTTGCAACAGAGAGTTTGTGTGTATGTCCTGTTAAAAAGAAATCAGGCATTTTTTTAATAATTAATGGGTCTTCTTGAGTGTCAGGAATATACAGAGTTGAACCATGTGAAGGAGCTAAATGTCTTTTTTCAAGTAAAAATTTAACAATTTCTTCAGGAACTTTTGCTCCTCCTTTTTCACGAAGAGATTGAATCTCATTTGCATAATAAAAATAACTAGCACCATGGTAGGAATAACAATTAAACCCTCCTGAAGAATCTTGATTATATAATGTTACAATTGAAGGATTTGAAAACATTAATGTATTTTCTAAATTGTATACTGCATATGCTTTTTCATAAGGAATTGGAGGTTGTGGCTCAGAGAGTCTATCAGTGTCATGGTTTCCAGGAATTATAATCATTGCAATGTGTTTTGGAACTTGACTTAACCATCTTGCAACTTCATGATATTGTTTTTCAGTTGATAAAATTCTAGCATCTTTTCCTTGTCCAGGGTAAATTCCAATTCCTTCAATTAAATCTCCAGGGATTAGTAAATATTTAATTTTTTTAGCAATTTCGTTGAGTTTTTCATTATTAGTATTGCAGTTTAAAAAATCTAAAAATTTAGAAAATGCTTCATCCTGAAATACATGAGCTCCGATATGTAAATCTGAAGTACATACAATATATCCTTCTTCATCTTGAATTTTTTTAAGTTCACGACCATTTGGAGGAGAAGGTATAATAATATCATCAGTCCAAATAATTCCTTTTCCAACTTTACCAAGAATTCCAATTCCTTCATCAAGACATAATAATTTAATTTTTTCAATGAGTTCTTGGTTATCTTTATTAATAAAACATTTCACATCTCCACTTTTATCTTCAAGTGAAATAATGTGGTGCCCGTTCTTAGTAACTTGAAAATCATTAATAAGTCCAATTAATGATACTTGTGTATTTGTTTCTTGAAGTTCTTTGAGCTGATTAATTCTCACTACATTATCAAGTGTAATTCTTGATGAGAGTAATTCTGTGAAATATTTAAGTCGCTGATTAAAGTATAAAATAAAATTTTTAACTCCAATTTTTCCAGAAGGTTTTGTATAATTAAATTCACAACTCACATTATATTTAGAAAGCTTGTATGCTAAATCTTCTTCATAATTAAATGATTCTATTTTTTTGAAAATTAAATCATCAATTTCATTATTTTTAGTATTATTATTTATTAATTTTAAATTTATATTCTCATCTTCAAGAGATTCATTTTCAACTTTAAGTTTAGATTTTCGCTTAAGTTCAAATTCTTGAAATATAAAATCAACAAATTGATAATAAATTTTTAATTTTCTTGGAGTTGAAATATCTTTAGCCATTACAATTAAATCTTCAAAATTAATTTCCTTAAATTTTGAAATAATATCTTTTGAATTAATATTTGGAAGTGAAGTTAATAATTCACAAATATCTTGATTTAAATATGAGAGTTTAATTGAATTCATATACAGAATTTCTAAGTTTTTTAGAAGGAGGATTTCTTCATCTTTTGAAAGTATAATATTTTCATCAATTTCAGACACATATTTTTTAATTGCTAAAAAATCTCCCATTTATAATAAGTAGTTTTTTATATTTTATATAACTATTGATTACTTTTTTTTCTTCTGTATTTACATTTTGTATAGATTATGGAATTTCAATTATAGAACCTCTACTTAACATAGAAGTATCTTCAAAATATCTATTATCAATAATAAATATTGACTCAGGCATTAATGAAGGAAAATTATTTAAATTTGAGATTATAAGACTCAAAGGGATAAAACTTAATTCATTATTTCTAGGATGATTTGGATTTTCAACTATTTTAAGATAAAGTGTTATTTCTTCAAGCTCGATTTCATAAACTCTATTTTCTCCTGAGTTTGTAATAAAATTCCCAAAAATTTCTTCAATTGTTTCAAAACTAATATAATTTAAATTATCAATATTTTGATTAATTCCATTTTTAAAAGTTTCTTCAAATATATTAACTGCACGTTCTAAGTTATACATTTCATCAGGTTTTAATAATATAAAATAACTTTGAAGGTCGTTAATATCAGTAAACAACCTATTTGTATTAATGACAAGTTCTTGTGTTATTTCTTCTACAATTATTAAGTTTTCAATTTCACCTAATTCTCTTCTATCTTCTTGTCTTTGAATTGCAGTAACTTCAAAAGATTGTGAAGTAAATGGTGTTTTTCTAAATATGCATTCTATTTCTCTTGCAGATTTAAGAGAACAAACTAATTCTTCATCACTTTCTTGACTAATTTCTTGTGAGATTCTACCAAGACACAAATTACCATTATAAGGATTTGTTTGATAGCAATGTTCAATACCAATCATTTTTTGATGAATTACATTATGTAAAGAATTTAATTCTTGAAGTTGTAATATAAATTCATCTTTAAAATAAAAAATAGGAGTAGTAATATTTTTTGTAACTTTTAAATTCCTATTAGTCTCTATGAATTCAATATATATTAAATTATCTTGGGCATCAATTCTAAAATTATAGTCTCTAAAAAATCTCTCAATTTTTTCTTCAACTTTATTAATGTAAGAAATTTTTAATTCTTCAATATTGATTTCATCTTCTAAATCTCTTAGCAATTCTATTTGAACATCTGAATTTATTTTCAAAATTTCAATTCTAGCATCATTTTCTTTAAGTTTAAGTTCAGAGTGAGGATTTAAACTAGTTAAATATAATGAACTTTGTCTTTCACTTTCATTATTTAAAACTGCAATTACAATTATTGCAGCTCCTATTAATGTGAAAATAAATACAAGTGGGAAGTATGGGAGGAGAGCTTTTTTTTTAATTAAATAATTATGAGATTTCATTTTTATATTATTATGGCGCTATTCCAAAATCTGTAGTTAAATCAACTTCTCGTGAACAAATTACAATATATTTAGTGTTAGATCTAAATTGATTTGAAGGAATAGGAATTATTGCACTTCCTAAATTTAGATATGCACTTGAAATTCTAGTATCAGTAGTAGTTCCAAATTCTTGACAAAGTCCAATTTTATCTTTTAATGTATTCATATATAATTGTAAATTTGAATTTTCTCTAAAATTTCTTCTAAGGGACGAAATAACTTCATTTTGAACCAGTCTATAGTAATTATCTTTATTAGAACAGTGTTTTTCAACAAAAAAAACTTCTTCTATTGAAGAGGGGAATATTTGGTTACAAACACTTTGAAATGAAGCTTTGTTTAAATCAGTAATTTGAAAATTTTGACCTAATTCATTAATATGAGTTGAAGTTTTAAATAGCTCTTCATCACTCATTAAAAGATTAATTTCATTATTATTATTTCCTGTAGGATATGTTTGTGCAAATATGAAAAGTAATACTATTAAAAGTCCAACAAGTATAATTGAAAATATATCAATAGGTGTTAATAATTCTCCTTTTTTAGAATTTAAATTATTTATTTGAAAATATTTGTTTATTTTTTTAAAAATTATAGTAATATTAGATTTCATTTTTATAATTTTGAGTATTTATTAATATGCAACAAATCCATTAACTTTTTTATAAATATTGTATGCTTTCCAGACTTCTTCAATTATTGCATTTTCACTTTTTTTAAAGGTTTTATTATATATTCCAAGAGTTTTTTTATCAATTACAATAGTATTTGGGTCTGAACTTCCTCCTTCACTTGCTACAATATCTCCAATAATTGGAATCCATCCAAATAATTTTTCTGCTTGTGTTTTTTCTTTTTTTCCTTCTTTTGCAGAAGTAGATGAATTTTTATGTTTATTACTTCCATAATTTGAAAAATTAATTCCAAATTCTTCAATAGGATCTCCATCTTGATAATTTAAATAGAGTAGCAATTCATCTTTAATGGCTCCAAGTTCTTGAATAAATCCTTCAAGTATTTGAATATCTTGTGATCTTATTTTTTGTCTATATATTGCAATTTCAACAAAATTCCATACATGACCGTAATGATTTACTTCATTAATCATAAATGGAACTTGTTGCATACCTTGAGGAGTTTGAATAATTTCAGTTCTTCTCTCTTGCTGAAATAATAATTCAGGAGTTGCAAATGGTTTAAAATATTCATAAGCTATTTTTTTAGTTGGTAGTTTATTAAAATCAAACCTTGATAATAATTCTAAATCTTCACGTGATCCTCTAAATTCTTTAACTTCATAAAATTTAATATTTTCTTTATCTTTTTCATCAGTAACACATCCAATTACTACGTAATTAGGATCACTTGGAGAGTTTTTCCCTAGAAGAGCACCTTTTGGGATATAAAGACCATATTTTGTAGGCTCTAAATCAATGAGTTTAAATTGATTAACTAATTGTTGTGGTCCAATTACTCTAAACGTTGTAAGAGAAGTATCAAATAATTTAACCATATTAGGATTTTCATCTCCAAATCCTGAATAAAAATTTCCATGGTGCATACCCTCGCTTTTTTTCATTATTTCTAAAAGTAAAGGTCTCATAAACTGCATATGCATTTCAATTTGTGCGTAAAATTGTCTAAGGGATGCAAGTTTAATATTAAATGTAGATTGTGTATCTTTAATTGCAGTTGGAAGCCAAGTGTAAAATCTATATTGAAATCGTGCTACTTGAGTTTTTGCATCATGTGTAATATCAACTTTATATGTACTCTCATCAAGTTGCTCTTTAAGAGTCTTTTTTCTCTCAAATGGATCATCTAAATATGTTGCAAAAAAAAGTTGAGGTAGAAGTGTCATATCAAGTCCTTGTTCTTGAGAGGATCTAGAAATTTGCCATAGTTTTCCTCCATCAACTTCACTCACCCACTTATCTTTTAAGTGATTAATTGCTTCATTTCTTTCATTTCTATATTTTTTAATTAATTCAAGATTTTGCTGAGTTTTAGATTTTTCAAGTTCTTCAAACATGAGTTGATCATTTTCTAAAATTCTATCAAACCAAATTTTATACATATGGGCTTGTTTAACTTCTTTTAAAAGGGGCATTAAATGAACTTTAATGAGTTGAATAATTTGATTTAAATTCTCTTGAAAAGCTCTAATTCCTCCTCCTTTTATTTGTCTCATATTAGCTCCAAATTGAGAAGCTTCACTAAAATGATGAACATCTTCAATTTTAATAAATTTAAAACCTTTGTTTGTATAATTTCTAAATTCAGTAAGCCAAAAATATGTAGGAGTTATTTCTTTATTAATTCCTCCAAATTGTAGTTGTAAATAAAATACTCTTCTACTTTGTGGTACTGGTATTTTTTGAGTCAAATTACTTCCAAAACTGTGTCCAATACTTGTTCTCATACTAAATTTTAAGTTTTAGATTTTATGAATTTTTGTTACTTTTTATAAAGAATACTAGGAGTATACATTAATAATTTTTTTATTATTTAATGAAGATATTAATAATTTATATAAAGCTTTTTAAATAGTATTTAATTCCTTTATGTATGGCAAAAATAGCTATAGTTCAGATTAGGGGTACTGTTAGAACCCACCCAGATGTGAGAAAAACCCTTGAGCTTCTACGTTTAAAACAAAAACACGCTTGTGTTGTTGTTGATGATAATGAAGTTTCAAGAGGAATGATTAAAAAAATTAAAGATTATGTTACATATGGTAATATTTCAGAAGATTTGTATGTTCAAATGCTTGAAACAAGAGGAGAGTGTGTTGGAAAACAAACTTTAAAAGAAGCTAAATTAGATGCTAAAAAAATTGCAAAGGAGTATTATGGTGGAGAAGTTAAACTAAGAGATTTTGAACCAAAATATACACTAAAACCATTTTTCAGGTTACATCCTCCAAAAGGTGGATTTGAAAGAGGAGGAATTAAAAAAACATTCATTCAAGGAGGAGTTCTTGGAGAGAGAAGTGATGAATCAATTGCAACATTGATTCAAAAAATGTTATAATTTTTCAAATTATATTTTTCAAAATAATTTTTTTTTTTTAAAATATAAATCTTAATTATTATTAGAAATATATACAGGTTCTTCTTCAAAAAATATTGTATTTAATCTATGAGCATTTTGATTTGCAATATAGCAAATATGTTCTTCTTGTTCAACACCATACATTTCAAGAGCAGAAGGTTGAAATACTAAGAGAGTTGTTCCATATCCATTTAGTTCATCAAGTGCATCTCTAAATGCATACCATGGAGTTGAATGCTCTTCAAATGTTTCTATACATGCTTCAAGTCCTCTTCTTACTTGTTCTTCAAGAAAATTTTGATTAAGTTCAATATTGGAAGAAGAAGAAGAGTTAGATATTGAAGGACATAATAAAAAAGGTACAGTTATCATACTAAAAAATACTTTATTTGTTTTTGAACTCATTTTAAGTTAGATTTGTAGGAGAATTCTATTTATAAATTTAAGGAAAATTTTGTCTTTTTCCTTCTTCAACAATTCTTTCAATACACACTCCATATTGAAAATCATCCAAATCTTGAATTTGACTAGGATTAAAATTTTCCAAATTTGTAGAAAAATCATACACACATTCTTTAATTGGTGCTTCTATAACACCTTGTTGAGTGTAATTATCAATAGGTTGACTTCTTCTTAAAGGTTGAAGTTCGCCATTAGGAATAAATCTTACATATCCACCAAAATCATCTAAAGAACGTGCTGTTTGAATAATATCTACATTTCTTCCTATTGGATCATTTTTAATCAAATATGAACTAACACCAATACCTCCAGCAACTAATGCAATAGGAATTCCTAACTTACTTATTAAATTTGATTTTTGTTTCATTGTTACTACTAAGAGTTACATAAATATAAATGTTTCTATTTTGTTCAAAATTTATGCTTTTTTTCTAAACCATGGAATAAATGGACTAACTTCTTTTTTATACTGCTCAAATTCTTCATTTCCTTTAAATCCTCTCTCAGCTGTTGGAATTCCTGAGACAAATAAAAGTAAAAATGTAATCATTGCCCAAGATATAAATCCTAAATATGTAATTGGAATTATCAATATTGCAACTCCTAACCAAAATAAACTTTCTCCAAAATAATTAGGATGTCTAGAATAATTCCAAAGTCCAATATCACAAATTGATTTCATATGTGAATCTTTTTTCTTAATAAAATCTTTGAGTTGTAAATCTGCAAAATGTTCAATTACAAGTCCAATGAACATAATAATACCTCCAACTGTAAACATAAGTTGATTAAATTCATTAATCTGATTTAAATAATACATAAACACTAAAATTGGTGAAACTAATATAAGACTTAATATGAATTGAAGAACATATATTTGTAAAAATCTTCTTAAATTAAATAAAAATTTATTTTGATTCCAACTCTTTTTCATTTCAGTATATCTTTTATCTTCTTTAAAATGAGTGTTTTGATGTTTTGAAAATATAGTTAAAAATAATCTAATTCCCCATAAATAGACTAAAATAGTAAGCACAGTGTGGATTAATGTTTGTTGAGAAAATACATAAAAAATACTTACAAACACAATTGGACTAAATCCCCAGATAATATCAACTTCTGAATCATTTGTATATGTAAGAATTGTATTCTTAAAAAATGAAACAAAATATAAACTTGCTAAAATTCCTAAGGGGATGAATAAAATTTGAAAAAATATTGAATCCATTTTATATATTATAATATTAATTAAAATAATCCTCCTCTTAATTCAATTGAACTTTTAATTAGAAAACCAGTTAAACTCACCATTGAGCAAATAAATGTCCCCCACAAGATATCAATTATTACAAATCTTTTAGAATATTTCATAAAAAATGTATAATTTGTTAAATCATAGCAAGCATAGAGAATAAAACCAAAAAATGCCCCAATTCCAATTGCCTGAATTACTGATTCAACTTGAAGTGATACAAAATAAACACAACCAAGACTAATAATTATCCACGCTAAAATTCCAATTCCAAGTCTCATTTGAGTTTGGCCATCTTTGATTTCAATGTAAGGTTTAAATTCCTCCATAATAGTTTTTCTCATAACTTTTCCAAGCCATAAAAAATCTCCAATTAATAATGTTAAAAATCCTCCTAACCACATTAAGAGAAACATTAAGATGTCCATATATTAATTAGAGCATTAAGTATTTATATATATTTTTATTAATTGTAAAATATTCATTAATAATTTACATATTTTTGAGATAATTTTAAAAATTATATATAAAACTCAAATATTGTATTATGTAAACTATTAAATTTTATACATTTAATTTTATTGTTATTATTAATATCTAATTTATTGGAAGTGTTTTTTAACGCACAATAATGAAGAAGAAGCTCTTTACATACTAAACTTGCAGTGATTAAAGTAGTAGTATTTAAAACTCCACTTGAACAATTAGCAGTTTGCGTATGATTTATTGTGATAAGTTTTTTATAAGAATTTAATTTTGAATCATTTAACTCATTTTCATTATTTAGAGTTTTATATATAGAATAATTAAATATTGCACAAATAGATTCAAACCCTTCTCCTCCTGAGTATACCCAATCTATACAATTATCTAAGCAATAAGAATTAATTAAATCTCGAGTTTGCAAATTATCGGTACAATCAATTATAACAACATCTTTTGTTACTTTTTTAAGTAATAAAAGTTCTTTATAATTTTCATTATTTAGATATGTAGTGTGAATTTGAATATTTAATTTTGAGTTTATTTTCAACAAATTTTCTTGTGTTGAGAGTGTTTTAAACGTATCAATTTGTCCAGAAGTATATTTTTGTCTTCCTAGATTATGAATTTCAATAATATCACCATCAATTAATGTGAAATTTATACATCCACTTCTTACTAATAATTCTACACAATTTGAACCAACTCCTCCAAGACCTATTATAACGAAATGTTTTTTCTTAAATGTTGTTAACATTGAACTAATTGAAGTAATTTTATTATTATTATTATTATTTGAGAGCTTTAAGAGAAGTTTATCTTGTCTAAGTTCAATAGTATCCATTTTTAGTTATTATTTTTATTTTCATGAAAATAATTTTTAAATAATTTAAATTAGAATCATGTATATTCTATCTTAATAAAGTTACTAAATTTTATAAATGTACTCACATATTTTAAATTAATGACAAATATTAGTCTAAATGAAACAATGAGTGATGTAACTACTACATCTTTTAATTCAACTATTGAAACTATGTCCTCAAATATGAGTTCAGTTCCAACTTTTATATTTTTAGAAGTACCATTTACAACAGGTCCATTGCTAGATATATTCATTATTTCTTTAATTGCAGCATTATTTACAACTCTTTTAAACAAGTATTTAACTGATCAAGTAACTATTAAAGCACTTAGAGTTGAGATGAAAAAAAAGCAAAAGGAAATGAGAGAGATGCTTAAAAAAAATCCTCAAAAAGCACAAGCAATGCAGAGTGACTTAATGAAAAAAAATATGGAAATATTTAAACATTCATTTAATATTAAGATTTTAGTAATTACATTAATTCCTTTATTATATATTTTCACTCAAATAAGAGCTGGATATATTCATTACGATGTAATATTAAATTTAGGATTTGTAAGTTTTGGATGGCTTGGAAGTTATATTATACTTACAATTATATGTTCAATAGCATTGAAGAAAATTTTAAATGTAGCTTAAAATATTATTAAATAAAGATTAATTTTTTATTTGGTTTTAAATATCTACAATTAAATTTTTCATTTTATTTTAACTTCACTTTATTTGAATTGAATAATTGGGAAGTAGTAATTGAGAATGTTTATATGTTTTACTCATTATTCTTTTAGCAGCGATTTCAAGTGCTTCATCAATACTAACTTTATAAGATAAATCTGCTAATCTTGAATCTTTAAATTTCATTCTAACTAAATTGATTAATCCACACAAACCTAGTAAATTTGTATTATTACACTTTAAAACATTAGCATTTGGACTAAATAGAGATTCATTCACTTCAAATTCCGGAAATAGTACAGAGAATATTTTAATTCCTAAGTTATCTCTTTCGTCCTTTTCTTCATTAGTATATCTGTATAACCATTTTTGAATATGTCTTCTTCTATTTTCATCTACATTATTTAATAATTCAACCATTTTGTCAATAGAAGGATTTGAATAATGTGGAATATTGTTTAATTGAGTTCCTATTTGAATTCCTATAGGACTTAATCCATTACTTTTTTGTTGCACTCTATACATAGTGTCATTTGTATCTTCAAAAAGTCTTGAACTTCTAACATAATGTCCAATATTTGAATTTATTGAATCAAATAAGGAAGCTGTAAGAATTTCACTATCTTTGATAAATTTTAAATGATGTGTAAGTCCAGTTATTGTCTCTTCTACAGTTTTAGACAATTCATTAAAGTATATAGAATTAATATTTGAATCTGAACTCTTCTTATTACATTCTCTAAATAATTCTGGGTCGAAATCATCTTCTTGATAGAGTAAAATTAGCTCTTCAAGTCTAGTTTTGTCATTAAGTGTTTCTTTAATTTTGTTAAATACAGTTAATAGAACAATATTTGGAATTTTTTTCATACTCGAAACTATTGTTGAATATCCACTCTTTGAAGTTGATTTTTCAATTTCAACTCTACTTAGTTCTTCATCTTTAAAAAAATGAGGGTTTTCTTGAATATATTTAATTATTGGATTTTTAGAGTTTGTAGGAAAAATATGCTCAAGATAGTTATGAAATGAAGTTGGAATAATCTCTCCTGAATTAATTGAGGCTGTTGAGTTTCTAATTCTTTTTCCTTCTTGTGTTGAATGAATCTCATCAACTAGGAATAATTCTGCAACTAATTCTTCAACAGATTCTGTGAAAAATATAGAATCATTTAGGAGTCTTTATTCTAGTGTTAACATTACTTTTATTATATAAATTTTAGACTTTATTAATTTTATTATATTTAGACTTACTAAATTATTTTAAATCAGAATTATTATTAGCAGCTTTTGGAGGTTCATATCTATATTCTCCTCTTTCAAGTAATGTGATACTAATTCTGAGTTGATCTAAAATTCTATTCATCTCTTGAGAAATCTCATTATTTTTAGGCTGTAATTTCATAATTTCACTTTTTGGGACTGAAACAAAAGGATTTTTTAATAATTCAGTAGAAGTTGTTACACATAAATTTTGAAACTGAGTTTGAACTCCTTTAATTTCACTAAATGGAACGGGAGTTCTTTGCTTTAAAGTCATTAATTCATCATACATAAAACTAATAGTATTTTCTAAATTATGAAGTATTTGAAGAGTTGTTCTATCAGCACTATGCATATTTGAACTCCCATTTGAAAAGATATTGAATAATCCCATTTTTCTAGTCCTCCTCCACTCTTCCAATTAAATCAGCAGTTCCAGCTCCAATTACTGCTAAAATTATATTTGCAGCAACTAAATTATAAAGAGCAAAAAATGAATAATCATAAATTTGACCAAATAAAAAATTTACAAATAAAATAGTAAATATTGATACTCCATATAAAATTGTAGCTCTTAGAGGTATAAAATTAAGAACAAATTTATTTCTAATTTGTTTAAATCCTGTAAAATAGAGCATAGTGATAATAATAATTCCTGCAACAATAAATAGTGCAGTTGCTCTTGTAAATGTTAAATCTTCTGAAATACTTACAGCTTTTAAGAATGCAAAATGACTCATAACACCAATAAATGCTCCAATAAATCCTTTGAAAAAATCTTTTTTAGTAATTTTTCTCATACTTTTTTTAGATTCATTTTGAAGTTTTTGTTGAAGTGCAAGTAAACTCTCCAAACTTCCTTCTTCTTTGGAATGATAATTTTGTTCATTACTCATCTCTTCTTCTTCAAGTCTTTTGATTTCTTCTTCTTTTTCTAAAATTTTCTCCTCTTCTCCTAAAATTTTAGCTTCGTTATCTAAAATTGTTTGTTGATTTTTTAAGATTAAATCTAATTTTTCATTTAAACTTAATTTAGGATTCAATTTATTATTTGAATTTAGTTTATTATTATTTGAAGAGCTCATTTTTAATTATTTAATGAATAAACATTATTTTATTTTTTGAAGATATTCTAAATCAATTACAAATGTACCTTCTCCTACTTTATATACTAGAGGTTTATCTTTTTTAAGAAGTTGATTTACATCAATTTCATATTTGCCAGGAGCAATAACTCGCACATTTTCAACTTTTAAAAATACAGGTTGTTCAGGTTCTCTAGTCCCTAAACTTTCTTCTATTTCAGCTAAAATTGCTTCTTTATTTTTTTGTGTAAGTTGAATTTCCTCTTCAATATCTTCTTTTTTAGTTGCTCTAATGTATAAAAATAATTTTTTACCACAAACTTGACATCCTTTGAGAATTACATTTGAAGTATCATCATATGTTGCTGAGCAATTAATACATTGGTGGGGCATTTTAATTATAAAATCAAATTATATATATTTAAATTAATGTATTCTCTAATAAGTACAAATGTTTATATGTATTATATAATTTTACTTAGTTATAATGGTTGTAGAAAATCTAACTCTTTATTTATATTTTTACAAATTTAATACTAATTTTGCAAAATATTATTGTGAGTTGCTTCAAAAAAAAATTACCTCAAATGAACTTGTAGTTACTTTTGAAGAAGGATCTTTATTTTGCACATTAAAATGTAATTCACTTGAGATAGTAAAAGAATGTATCTCATATATAATGTATTCAACTCATCCTTTTTATCATATTACTGATTCTTCAAATACTTCTATAATCTCAACAGTTACTACTTCAAATTTAACTCAAAAAAAATATAATTTATATCACAAAGATGAACATAAAGAAAATTTATTTTATTATTTAGAACAATTATTTCAAATACATATTTATTTAAAATCTGTGTTTAATACATTTCAAGAAGATTTAGAACAAGTAAAAAAACTCTCTTTTGTAAATCCATATACAACAAGTAATACTCATGCAATTGAGACATCGTTATTGTATGATACACATCATTATAATATTAGTTTAAGAAATCAGTTTGTATTTGAACATTCAAAAATTTTACCTGCAATGATAAATGATTCATTTAATATATTTAAAGAAGATTTAGTTGAAACTATTAATCAAAATTTGAGTAGTATAGAAAATGAAAAACTTAATAAAAATTTGATTAAATTTGCAAGATTTCAGATTTCAAATCATACGATAGTTCAAAACGATATGCAACTCAAACAGCTAAAAGAGGAGAGTTTAAAAGCAGGAATTAAGATGAAAATTTCAATTTTTAATTTTGATTATTTGGATGTTAAATTTATTAAAAATCAATTTGATGTTTGTATTTCATCATTTCTAACTATTGATAATAAAGATGAATTTAATGAACTAATATCTCAGTATTTATATCAAGGAGAATTTATTAGTTCAAAATGTATTAGTGTTCTTACACTTTATGAAATATCTCCTCTAATCTTTAGAAAATTTAAACTTAAAGTTGTAAAAAAGAAGAGAATAATTCATAATTCAAAAGAAATATTACTCTACATTATTGCTAGAAAATAATTTTTTTACTTTCTAAGTGCTTCTACAACATCCATTTTTGATGCTATATATGATGGAATAAATCCTGCAACTGCTCCTACAATTGCTCCAAAAAGTAACATTTGCCCCACTACTAAAGGATAAATTTGAATTTCTAAAAATGTAAAACCTGAATTTATAAGAACGATTTCAATTCCAAATAAAGTTAATATTCCTATTAAAATACCAAGTATTGCTCCAAGTATCCCAAATAGAGATGATTGAAATATGAATAGGAGGAGAATTTCAAAGTTTCTAGCCCCAACTGATTTCATAATTCCAATATCTTTTATTTTTTCAGTCACAATTACAAACATTGTATTAATAATTCCAAGCGCTCCTACAATTAACGAAATAAATGCAATTCCACCTAAAACTCCTGTGATGAGTCCTGTAATTGTATTTAATTGTTCTAAAATATCTCTTGATGTTAAAACAGTTACTCTATTTTCTCCAACATCTCTTCTAAAGTATTCAATTATTTGTTCTTGTGTTCTATCAAGTTGTCCAGCATCATTAATAAAAATAATTAGCATATCAAAGTCATTTACAATTCCAAATTCTCTAAGAGCTTCATATTGCATATAAATTAATGAATCATCTTCAGGATTTCCAACTTTTTGTGTAATTCCAACAACTCTAAAACTAATTTCATTAAATGTAAGCCTACTTCCAACTCTGAGTTGAGTTGAAAATCTATCCTCTGCAATATCTGGTCCAATTACGATATCGTATTTTGAACGAGGATTGGGAGCTGTCCCTTCTTCAATTATCATATTAAAATCATTAAAAAAAGTCTCACTAAGTTCAGTTGCAAAAACACTCACTCTTCTAAATTCTCTACCATCTTGAAATTGAATTCTTTGTTGAGTACTCCCATATACTGAATTAATGTTTGAAAATCTCTCTAAACTTCTTACTTGAGAGTCGGTAAATTTCAAATTACTTCCCGTTTGTGCTTGAATCATAATTAAATTTGAACCAAATTCTTCGAGTTGTCCTTCAATACTATCATTAAAACTCTGAGTTATAATTAAAATTACAAAAATAGATAAAATTCCAAGTGATATTGCAAAAACTGTTAAAAATGTTGAAAATTTTTTTCTAATTAAATCTTTAAATATAAGTAAGTAAAAATCAGTTTTTGCCATTTTTTATTTCATTTTTATTAATTTAACATTTTATTTTTAATTTAAGTATTATATACCAATATAAAAATATGTTTTTTAAAAAGTAGAAAATTAGATATAAATAATTAAATTTACTCATCATCTCCTTTTTTTTTTCTTATTTTAAAATAATACACTCCTCCAATAAGTATTAATATAATAATTATAATCCAAACTGTACTACTTCCTTCTTGTACTCTTTGAGGAAGCTTTAAGGTAAATTGTTCTTCAACTACTTTTTGATTAAAAAACCCATCACCAAATTCAACTTTAACTTTTACATCTTGTGAACTTGCAAGACTATCATCTACATTATTTGAAGAAGGAGTACTAAATTGAACAGTTTGAAAATCATCTGCATTTAAATTACCAATATATTCAGTTCCAAGTACTTCATTATTTAGATTTAAAAAAGTAACAACTCCTCCTCTAACAAGTCCAGGTCCTGGATTTGCTATTCCAAATACAACTTGATTTCTATCAAGTCTATCTAATGAAATTAATAAATTTTCTTTAGCATTTACAATAATTGAGAGTTCAACTTCTTCAATAAATGAATTTCCAAGTACATCTTCATACTCAATTGTAAGAGGAATTTGATAGGGTCTAATTTGTGCATTTGGTGATACTCCTAAATTAAATGTTACTTGACTTGATTCTTGTGATGCTAAATTTCTAATTCTTTGACTATTTGTTCCCTGAGTAATAAAAAAATTACTTGTTTGTGAAAGAGTAGCTTGAGCAGGATTGATATTTTCATTTTGACTAACTTGTAAATTAATTTTAATATTTCTGAGTTGAATTTCATTATCATTAAATAAATTAATTGTAAATGGTTTTAATTCTCCAGGGTAATATGTTACATCTTCTAGACTACCTTCTACATTAATGTTTAATGAGGGTTTGTTTTCTTGAATAAAAATAGGCAAATTAACTGTAAAATCATTATTATTTCCTCTCACTCTTATCTCAATTAATTGCTCCCCAATAGGAGCAGTTTCATCTATATATAATCTTTTTCTTACAATTACAAATCCATCAGTTTGAGATGAATATGCAGGAATTGCTCCAACCCTTGTGATTCTGTTTTGATTTGCGCTAAGACTTATAAATCTATTTTCTACAACCTCAATTTGAGCATCTTGAATTGATGAACTTCCTTGATTAGTTATTTTAATTGATATATCAACAAAGTTTCCAGGTTTTACAGGATCAGGAGTTTGACTTGAAATAATTACATTCATATTTGAAGAAGCATATACATTTAGACTAAAAAAAATTAATAGTGTAAGTATTACAATAGTTTGTTTTAACACCTTATTTAATGTTAAAATATTTTGAAGGTTTTGTTTAACTGTATTCATATGTACTACATTTGTTTAAGTAATTTAAATATATGTATTTACTCCTTGAGCAAAATTAATTATGAAGATAATAATTATTTAGGTATTTTATCTTATTATTATTAATTGTTTCATTTTTCTTTAAACTCTGCATCTTGAATTATTGATTCACTGTGTTTATTATTTTTGTAAGAAGAATTATATTTTTGAGAGTTATTTTGAGGATTATATTTATTTTTTGAATTAAATGTATTTTTAATTTTAGATGATGCAAAAAAATATGGTCTTTTTAAGTCTTTAATAAGAGATGAAAAAGTATATGTATATGTTGATTTATTTGTATTATTTTTTTTAGAAGTATTTGAAGATGAAATATTCACTTTATTGTTTTTAAATATTGTAAATTCATATTTTGAAGAAAATAAAAATGTAGTTTTTTTAAGAATTGAGACGACAAATAATGAAAATAATAAATATAAAATTGCAAATACTAATCCAACTATTGGAAGATTAATAAGACCAATAAATGCTACATTTAATATTACATAAATAAGGGGTAGAATGATGTTAAATCTTGCAAGTAGAATGAATTGAATAAATATAACTGCTAAAATTGCTAGCAACAATTCAGTTTTTAATACAAATAAGTATATTATCAAAAGAATAATTAGAAGAATTTGTGAATAATAAAGAGTTCTCATGTATTAATAAATTAATTTAAATTTTAAATAATTATGTATTTTAAATAATCAAGTTTTAATATTTTAAATTTAGTATTCTATATAAAAATTAATAAAAACTTCTAACTTCTAATATTCCTACTAGAATTATTTTATCAACGGGGTCATACACATTAATTACAGCTGAGTGAGGAAGCACACTACTTGCTCTAATTTGACCTGAACTAGTGTAAAATCGAGCAGTATTATTATGAAGAACTAAAATATTATTTCCACTGTCTTGAAACTCAAATTCTTCAAAAAAAAATTCTTGAGAAAGAGGGTTATATGTTGAATTATATAGACGAACAACTATTTCACTCTCTCTAAATATTCTATTTTTTGTTAGATTATCTAAATTTGAAAATGCTTCAATTGAGAGTAAATCATATGTTCTTTCTTGATTGTTTAATGATCTTCGTAAAAATGCATCATAATTTAATGTAAATTCTAATCTCTCAAGTGCTTGAGTTTGTTGTCTCTCTCTTAGAGATTCTTCAAATGAATTTTCAAGGCTTGATACATAAAATTGAGCTCCAAAAATAAATGCAAAAAATACTACAATTAATACGGCAAATGTTTCACCAAATTTAATTTGAGCGGAACTAGAACTTAATTTAAACATTAAATTGAACATTATAACTTATTTAAAACTAATTAAATTTATAAACTTATTTCACAACTCAATATATAATTGATGTAAATTGTTAATGCATGCTAATGCAAATTAATATAAATGTACATAACTTAAGAATAATTAGAAAAATGCCATCTCCTCTATTTTATAAAACTCTGCACTTACTCAGTCTTGATAGTAAACTTACAACAAAAAAATTGAGTAAAGAATTACAAACTTCACAACAAAATATTTCACATATTATAAAAAAAGCACAAGAGGAAGAAGTAATTACATCTTATGAAACACTAATTGATCCTTCTAGGTTTGGATATGATTCATTTATTGTTTTTTTAAAAATTAAGAATTCATCAAAGAGGACATTAAATAAAATTGAAAAATTAATTACTGAAACTCACGATATTACTGCTTGCTATTTATTATTTGGGAATTATGAATTTTTATTAAAGTTTACTTGTTTAAACACTTCTTCATTCAATAAAGCTTTTAAAGATTTTTTAAGTAAAATTACAGAATATTTAATTGATGTAACAGTTCTTACTCAAATTGTAGAATATTACGCAACTCCTTCTTATATAAGTTCTAAAAGGCTCAGAGAGACAATTCTCACAGGTGCAGATAGAAGTTTACTTTCAATTTCTAAAAAAGAATTACAAATACTGAGTTTAATTCAGGAAAACTCAAGAATTAGTTCATCAAAAGTAGCAATTGAGATGCAAACAACTGCTAAAACAATTATTTCAACAATTAAAAAATTAGAAGAAAAAGAAATTATTAAAGGTTCTATTATATCATATAGGCCCGAGAGAATGGATGTTGAGCAGTATTTATTATTTTTAAGAATTTCATTTGATCAAGATGAAAAAACATTAGTTAGATTTTTGAAAACTCATCAAAATATTACTAAAATAATTAAAGTATTTGGGGAGTGGGACATTATTGTTCAATTTGAGACATTCAATAACTCTCAACTTCAAGATTGTTTAGAGGATATTAAAGAAGAGTTTGATATTATAAATTATAATTATATTACAATTGTAAAAAGATTATTTTGGAGAACAATGCCACTTTTAAAAAATTCTCCTCTACCGCATCAACATCAATTAGTTTTAGAATCAGAAGAATAATGTTTATATAAATAAAAACTAATATTTATAAACATACTATTTTTAAATAATATATTATGAATCTAAATACATTAAAACTTTCTCAATATTCACTCATTTTAATTGGAATTGCAGTTATTTGTTTTGCTCTGTATCAATTTCAAGGATTTTTAAGACCATTTAGTATTGCTTTATTATTAGTGTTTTTAACTATAAGTTTTTACAGATTACCCCTTAAGCAACGATTAATTAAATTAAGTTACACTTTTTTATTTACTATAATTACGATATCTTTAATATATTCATTTTTTTTCTTCTCAGGAGTTGATTCGCAAGAAGAAATTGAGTTATCAGGTCAATTCATATTTGATTCAACTGATACTGTTGATCAAAATTTTATAGATAGTTTTCAAAATCAATTTTATGATTTATCAATTTCTGATTACGTAAGTTATGAGGAGGTTGAGAGAATTGCTCAAAACTTTATTGCACTCACATTAGGTTCTATTTCTACATTTTTATCAGAATTATTTTTAGTAATTTTATTTTATATTTTTTTAGTTCCAAGTTATGAACCTGCTTTGAGATATTTAAAAGAAAAAGTATTTAATTTGAATTCAAAAGAATTTGAAAAAACAATTCTTCAAATTGAAGGAGGAATTAAATCATATTTATCAATTAAACTTGCAATTAGTTTTGCAACCGCTATTACAAGTGGATTTATTTTAGCAATTTTTGGAGTTCAAAATATATTTATTTTAATGATAATTATATTTGCTCTAAACTTTATTCCAAATATAGGTTCGTTTATTGCAGTATTTGTAGCAATTGTTTTGTATGCAGTTCAAGTGGGAATTGGAGCACCTTTAATTATATTTGGAATTTTACTTACAATTGTACAAGTGTTTTATGGAAGTGTACTTGAACCAAAAATTGCAGGAAAAGGTTTAAATTTACCACCTGTGTTTATTTTACTTTCATTATTTTTTTGGGGAACATTGTGGGGGCTTGGAGGAATGTTAATTTCAGTTCCTTTAACCCATGCAATTAAGACAATTGTAGAACATTTATCTAATATGAGCTCAGTTGAAAATTTGTCTAGTAATTTAGCAAAAAAATCAGTTGAGAAATAATCAAAAATAAGTTTAAATTGAAGTTCAAATTTGAATTAAATAATTAATTTAATATTGTTTATTTTTAATTCAATTTGTTTTAAAAATAGCACTAAATAGTTAGTAATTAAATTTATATTCTAATTTTTCAATATATGAGTATGTTTGAGTTTCAATGTATGCAGTATCTCAAAGAATTAGAACAAATTCCACAGGATTCATCACAATATTCTCAATTAAGAGAATTACTCTTAAATCTAATAAATCAAAATTCTTCAAAAGTTGATTCATTTTTATCAAGTTTTAATTTAACTCAAAAACAAAAAGAAATATTTTTAGAAGTTTTACAAGAAGCTCAAAATAATTCAAGTTCTACAAATAATAATTCATTGGATAATATTTCTAATAATCATAATAATAATTCAAATAATTCAAATAATTTTAATAGTAATTTGAATCAAGATGCAAATTTTCAAGAAGAATTTTTTAATAAAACTTTAGAATATTTTAATGAATGGAGGGAAGAATATTTTAAACTTCGTTCAGTGAGTCCAAAATGTATTGATATCTCCCAAAATTATATAGAGAATTTATTAGTTAAAGATGAATTGTATTCTAGTGAATTAATTGAAATGTTTCAATCTCTTCCTACTAATAATAATGATGCGTTTGAAAATTTTAAAAATCATGTAATTAATGTTTTAATTTCGCAATTAATTGAACTCATAGATAAAGAATTAATTCTTGTTAAGACAAGTTCTTTGAATTTTTTCAAAAAAGTATATCTCTCTTATGAGTTTGAGAAATTACAAAGAAAATTAAGTAAAAGGGATATAAGTGTTCTTGAAAAGTTATATGATAAATTTGATGAGAGTTATGTTTTTAGAGGTGAGCATAATTAAAAATGGTACTTCCATTATTAGCAGGAGCGGCTCTTAGAGGTGGTGCAGGAAGAGCAGTTAGAGGTGCTGGAAGAGTTGGAGCAAGATCTGCTTTAATGGCAGCAAGAGTGGGTATTACAGGAACTAGGATGGCAGTTGCAGGAGGTGTAGCAGTTGCAGGTGCTGGAATTAATGCTGCAAGAAGAAGTGCACAAAATAGTAGACAAGCCCAAGCCCAGGCTCTTGCTATGAGAAATTCTTCTTCATCAACTCCAATAGCATCAATTTCAGGAGGATTTGGGCATTTGATAAATAATTCTTTTTTCTTATTTGGAATTAGTATATTATTTATTTATTATTTTTCAAGAATTATTGAAAGTTCAGAATTGTTGATTCAAAATTTCTTTTTTGCTCTAAATATGATAACTCCTTTTAATATTCAAACAACAGGAATGTTTGCAACATTTGATGTTGGACTATTAGCTATTATGTATACAGGTTTAGTTTTTATTGTTATTATTTCATATATGTTTTTTAGACATAAAGCAGATGGAGTAGTTGTTGCATCCCTTTGGACAATAGGGTATCCTTTTTTAGTATATTTTGCGTTTATTGGACTTGGTGGAAATTTACTAGGTCAAGGAGCAGTTGAACAAGTTGGTAATTATATGATGATGTTTACAATGAGTTTAATGTTGTTATTTTTATTTGCATTTTTGTTTAGTAATGATTCAGAAGATTTTAAAATGAGAATTACATCAACTATTAAGTGGCTAACCATTGTATTACTTTTTGCATGGATTGCTTTATTTTTGGTATCAGGAACACCTCAATCGTTAATATTTCAAGAGCGAGTTGACCAAGAAGCACAACAAGTATCAGAAGGAGCAAAAAGTTTTCAGTTATATTTACAATGTACAATATTAGCTGGAGAAACTAGAAATTTACCCCAATGTACTCAAAAAGAAGAAGAGACTCAAGTAAGAAGGCAAGTTCAAGAACCATTTGTTTTTGAAGTGATTAGAGATAGTGGTAATTCTGTAATCAGACAAGGAAGAGAGACTGTACAATTTAATTTTTTTATTCATCCCCCAAGGCCAATTGATGTAACTCTTATTGGATATTCTTGTAGAGTTGGAACTAATAGAACTACATATGAAATTCCTGCAGAATTTAGTCATTTAAGTAATCAAATTCCAAGTACAGGAACCAATTTTAGAATTGAATGTCCAGTTGTTGATAAACTAGATAGAAGAGACTTTCAAAGAGGAAATGTTAATGTAGAGGCAAGAGTATATTTTGAAGTTAAAGATACTATTCATCAATCTATGCCATATGTAAATTGTGCTCATCCTTATTTTGAATCTGTAGATTTTGATTGTTCAAATATTGCAAGAGAGTTTTGGGTTGGAAATATTGATAATCCAGAAGTCCTTTCATTTATGAATTCAGTTTCAGATTATGTAGTTGGAATGTATTCAACAAGGGGAAGTGTTGTGAGTTTAAGAGGTTTATTACCATTATATTTAAATGATCCTCAAGAATCATCATTTAGAGAAATTGATTATTCAATTAAATTTCAAGAATATAATCAATTAAAAATTAGAAATATTACTCTTGAGAGTTATAGAGCACCTGATTATATTACAATAGTTGATGATTCTTTAATTTCTTCATTATCCTCTCAAGATATGAATACAAGAAATGAACTTCAATTTCCAATCGAGTTTAGAGTAAATGATGTTCAAAGAGAGGGTGTAATTGGAAGTACTGAAATTGTTAGTTATAATTTTAAATTAAATCAGTTTTATGATACTTCAAGAACAATAATTATTGACGATTCATTAAAACCTGAGGAAGAAGAACCTAGCACTATTGGTGATATTGTAAGAGATAATAATAATGATTCACAAGTTGAATCTTCAAATAGTGGAGAAGTTCCTCCTTCAACTAATCAACAAGAGCAACAAACTCCAGTTCATGAGCAAGGAAGTGAAATTGATGAAGAAACTGGAGAAGAAATTCCTCAAGAAGAGTTTGATTTTGAAAATGAACTAGTTATTTCTCCATAAAATATTGAAGTAATATAATTATTATTTCAATTCAAGTTAATTAAATTTTTACATTAATGATAAATTTTTAAATGTTAGTTGAATGAAATCTTTCAATAAACTTCTCTTTAAATTCTTCAGGGAATTGAAACCCACATGCATTTACATGTCCTCCCCATTTTACAACATCCTCTACATCTTTGAAAATTTCTTTTAAAAATGTGTGCAAATTAACATTTGATGTTGAACGAATTGAGCCTGAGAAGAATTCTCTTTCAAATTTTTGATGAATTGAGCAGGAGATTTGAATATTTAAATCATATAATGCTTGTTCACTTAATTGTCTATTATATGAGGTTTTTCCTTTATGTTCAATTAAAATTCTATCCTTAGTTATAGCAGTTTGATTTTCTTTAAATTTTTTATATTCTTTTTGTAATATTTTTTCATATTTTAATTTATATTTTTTAAAATCATAAAAAGGAGAATATGTTCCTTCATTAATTTCTCCAATGAGTTCAAATAATGAGAATTTTTGAATTAAATGTATATACTCTTGAGATTTAGTTGTATTTTTAAATATAAAATCAAAAAATAATTTTAGTATTCCAACATGAGTTGAAAATGAGAATTTATAAATTAAGTCTCTGTTTTTATCTGAATTTTCTTGATAATACAGTGGATTTTTTAGTACATTTTTCGAAATTTCTTCTAATTCTTTTAAATTAAAAGAGTTACAAAGTGCAGAAATTTGCTTTGATTCAAAATTATTAATGTCTTGAAATATTGAAGTAATATAAAAATCAGAAATTGTTCCAACTATTGCTAAGAGTAAATGTGAGATTTCTTTTTTTGATAGAATATAACTAAAAAATGTAATAGGTCTTGAATCTTGGGAGTTGTAGATAAGAGGATTAATGTATGTAATATTTGGAGTAGATGAGTAGTATTTTAATGTTTTTTCAGGAAGTTTATGGTGGTCTAAAATTATAATTTTATATATATTAGATAATTCTTCTACTATTTTGCTATCAATTGAAGGAGTATCTAGAAAGATGATATGAGTTATTTTATCATCTAATTTGGAGATTGCAATTTCTTGTGAATCAATTTCTTTTGTTATAAAGTGTCCTCCTTTAATGCTTTGAAATGATGTATGCAATAACATATATGAACATAAACCATCTGAATCACTATCGTGAAAAATATAACAAGAGTTTTGATTATTATTTAAAATATTTAAAAGATCAAATAAGGAATTTTGAAATTCTTTTGATTTGAGTCCATATTTTTCTAATTTTTTTGAAAATTCTTCTTTTTTTTGAAAATTTTCAATATTTTTTTGCATATACAATATAAGTTTTTTTTGAGTATATAAATGTACTCTTTGAGATGAATAGAATTTAAGTTGAATTAAAAATGGAATTTATTTTGTGAGCATAGGAATAATTGAAAAGAAAATTTTATATAATAAATATAGAGCTATTATAATTTTTATAACAATTGGCATCATACTAAGTAATAGTAAGAGCATTAATACTGCAATTATCATATCTATTAAGGAGAATAAATCTCTTCCCATTAGAAAAAATATTAGTCCTTTAATAAATGCAAGACTAAATCCTGTAAAAATATAAGCTATATTTAATGAGTTATGAAAGAGAAGGATAAATAAGGTGTGAATATCAATTAATACAAGTAGATAAAGTAACATATTAAAAAATATCTGTACTACTTTAAATATTTTTATAAAATTAGATTTAATTTTAATAAAACTATTTTTAGATGTTTTAGAATTTTTGAGAAATTTTTAATTTTTTAAAATTCTTATAACTCTATTTTGAGTTTTATCTTTGAAATTAATTCTAAATTACACTACTTTTCATTCTGAAAATTCTTTAAAATTTGAGTATTTTGATCCCTTTTTAAAAACTAGTATATAAATGTTATTATTAAGTTTTCAAATTTGCACACATACAACATATAGGAACTTTTTTTATAAAAGAACACTAAATGTAGTATTTTTCTAAAAAAATGTTATCATTATTGTTGTTACTTTATGTATATCAAAATATATTTAATGAAAAACTATTGTAAGTTTACTTATGCACAAGATGTTGTGCCAGATAACTTAAAACGTATCTAAATATAGTGAAAATGTTATGCCCATATTGTGGAAATGAAAATGTCAAAGTAATTGACTCTCGTGATAGTAAAGATGGTGAAACTATTAAGAGAAGAAGAGAGTGTTTAAATTGTAATAAAAGATTTTCAACAATTGAAAAAATTTTAAAATTAGATTTAGAAGTTATGAAATCTAATGGAGAAGTTGAAGAATTTAATATGCAAAAAATTAAAAAATCTCTTCTAAAATGCTGTGAGAAGAGACCAATTACACTTGAACAAATTGATATTATTGCACAAAATGTTCTCTCTGATTTAAAAAAAGGGGACAAAGGAATAATTAATTCAGGAGATATTGGAAATGAAGTAATGTGTCAACTATTTCAAGTAGATAAAATTGCATTTTTGAAGTATGCAATTGTACATCACAAATATAATTCACTTGATGAATTTACTACATATTTAGAGAAATTAAAAGAGTATCCAAACCATATTGATGAGTTTCAAAAAGAAATTATAAAACATATTCAAGAAAAACAAGCTCTTGGAGATGAGAAATAATAATTTATTTTGAGACTACTCAACATAATTTAAATATAATACAGTAAAAATTATAGAATTATAACAATTAGCAAAGTAAGTAAAGTTAAAATCTGGTAAAGTTGTTAACATATTCAAAAAACTAAAATATCAATATAAAAATGGAACAAATTATTAATTCACAACAACAAAATCAAGAAGGAGTGAGAAACGAGTTTTTTAGAAAAATAAATGAAATGTTTGATCACAAAAGTAAACTCTCAACATTAGTAGGAGATGAAAAAATTAAAGCATATAAAGAGACATATTTTTATTTGTTTGATTTAATTGAGAAAAAAGAGTTACCTGTTCTAGATGATTTTTTTTCAGACAATACTCTGGCTCAACATATTTATAAGAATAAATACTATTTAAAAGATTTAAATGGAAATCATATTGAAGCAAGACCTGAAGATGTTTACTTAAGACTTGCTGCTTTTATTGCATGTATTGAAGAAAACACCCATAAAAGGGAGGAAGCTGCTAAAAAATTCTATATGGATTTATTTGAAGGATATTATTTACCAGGTGGAAGAGTAATTACAGGTTCAGGAGATTTATTTAGACTTAAAACGCTTGCTAATTGTTTTGTGAGTTTAATTGAAGAAGACTCTTTAGAAGGAATTTATAAATCATCATATGAGGCTGCAAGAACGTATTCATATGGAGGAGGAATTGGAATTGATATTTCTCAATTAAGGCCTAAAAATTCAAGAGTTCATAATGCAGCTGACTCCTCAACTGGTGCTGTTTCATTTATGGAATTGTATTCACTTACAACGGGATTAATTGGACAAGCGGGAAGAAGAGGTGCTTTAATGCTCACAATTGATTGTAAACACCCTGATGTTATGGATTTTATTAATATTAAGCAAAACCCTAATTGGACTACTGATACAATTATGCAAAGACTTCAATCATCAGGAATGTTTGATGAAGATCAATTAGCCGTTGCTCAAAAAAATATTGTTGAAAATACGCAGGTGAGATTTGCTAATATTTCAATTAAAGTAAGTGATGAGTTTATGCAAGCTGTTGATGAACAAAACCAATTTGGTAAGGAGAAAATTGTAGTATATAAAAAGCCTAAAACTGGAAAAACTCCTGCTTTAAAGTCAGATGATTATAATTATGCGTATGGGATGTCTAAAAAAGATGTTTCAACATATGAATTAGTTGGAGGATTTGATTCATTTGAGGCTCTAAATCAAGAAATGAGTAAATTAGGGTTCTCCTCTATGATGTCAAAAGATGTATTAGATAATATTGAACTTAGAGATTATTATGGAGAATTTGTTGTTGAGGATAAAAATGCTGATTTTGATTTAGCAATTAAATATTCAGGAGACTATTTATTATATTATAGTGGGAAGAATTGTGGAGATATTAAAGAGTTAGTTAAAGCAAGAGATGTATGGAATAAGTTTGTTGAGGGTAATTATCAAACTGCAGAACCTGGTTTAATTTTGTGGTCACAAATGACTAAATATTCTCCTTCAAATTATGTGGGAAGACCAATTTCTTGTACAAATCCTTGTGGAGAAGTTCCTTTAGAGAGTGGTGGTGCTTGTAATTTAGGTTCAATTAATTTATCAAGAATGGTTGACAATGGATTTACTAGCTCAGCGAGTATTAATTGGGAGAGATTAAAAACTACAACTCATAATTTGACACGATTTTTAGATAATGTTGTATGGTGGAATGAAAATTTAAATGCTTTAGAGAGTCAAAGAGATGCTGCAAGTATTACAAGAAGATTAGGACTTGGAGTTATGGGAATTGCTGATTTATTTAATCAACTAGGAATTGGATATGACTCAGAAGAAGGGTTAAAATTACTTGAAAGTATTATGGACACTATTGCACAAGAAGCATATAGAGAGTCTGCAAAATTAGCTGCTGAGAAAGGACCTGCTCCTGCATTCTCACAAGAATACTTTGAGAATCCATTTTATGTTGAGATTTTAGAAGATGATGTAAAAGAATTAATTAGAAAAAATGGGATTAGAAATATTGCTATTTTAGCTATTGCTCCAACAGGGACTATTTCAAATGCAATTACTGGATTTAGAACTCCTACTAAAAATTATGTAGGTGTAAGTGGTGGAATTGAACCTATTTTTGCACTATTTTATCAAAGAAGATCTGAACAGATGAATCAAGGAGGATTGTATAACGTATTCCACTCAACTATTCAAGCATATTTAGATGTTACAAATCAATCTCATCTACTCACTGCTGCACCTGAAGAGGTAAATAAAGCACTTCCAGCGTATATGCAAAGAACTGCTCATAAAATTTCACCAAAGATGAGAGTTAAAATTCAAGGTATTGCTCAACAATATGTTGATCATTCAATTTCATCAACTATTAATTTATCAGAAGATATTGAACCTGAGACGATTTCAAATATTTATTTAGATGCTTGGAAACATGGTCTTAAAGGAATTACAATTTACAGAGATGGTTCAAGATTCCCAATTTTAAGTGTTCAAGGGGAAGAGACTGACTTTCAAAGGTTTAAAGATAAGAAATTTAAAGTTGGAGATAAAGTTGTAAGAGGAAATGATGTTATTGTGGGGGCTTCAGGTAAACTTACTACAGTATATCATCAAAAGCATCAAAATACGGGGGTATATAACTAATAAGTTGGTTTAGTAATGTATGAGTTAACTTTAAATTTAAAAGTTAATTTGTATATTATTATTTTATTAAATAGGTGTTAAAAAATGGTTACTGAAGTTGTAGATTTTGATATGATTGAAGAAATTACTCAAAGTGATGTAAATGTTCAAAATAAATCTCAAAAATCAAATGTTGAAGAGTTTGTTGAGATTAAAGAGGAGATTACTGAGATTAAGAGTCCAAGTAAGGAGGAGAAACATGAACAAGTTGATGCTAAGAAATATTCTTCTCAAACTATTGGTATGATTCAAAAGGAGGATGTTATTAAAAGGCCTGATAGTGTTGAAGCTAAGGTATATAGACTTAAAAGTAAATTTGTAAAGGAGAGGTTATATATTACGCTTTCATATGTTCAGACTGAAGATGGACAAAATAGACCAATTGAGATGTTTATTAATTCAAAGGATTTGTCTAAACTTCCTGAATATACTGTTCTTACAAGATTAATTTCTACAATTTTTAGAACATTTAAAGATCCTAAATTTATTTTAGAGGAGCTTAAGAGTATTTATGATCCAAATGGGGGATATTTCTCAAAGGGAAGATATATTTACTCATTTTATTCAGAAATTGCATTAATTATTGAAAGATTTTTTGTAGATATTGGATTTATGGGGGATCAGGAGAGTAAGTTAGATAATTGGATTGATAATGCTCAAAAGATGAATCCTGATAAAAAAATTATTGAAAACAACTTTAAAATTTGTCCACATTGCAATGAGAAATCTCTGCAAATTGATGGAGGATGTTTAATCTGTATCAATCCAGATTGTGGATACTCCAAATGCTCTTAAAGTAACTTTTAGTTGCTTAAAGTTAAATTTTGAGTAAAACGAAAACCTATTCTTTTGGCTTACTTTTCTTAATGATTTGCAAAGGAATGTTAAAGAAAAGGAAGAGTGGGAAGCATCGTTGCAGATTGATGGAGGATGTTTAATACACTAGACAAAACGAAGTTTTGGAGGTGTTCCAAGAATTTTTTGAAGAAAAATTGTTGATATGTATCAATCCAGATTGCGGATATAGTAAATGTAGTTAATTAAGCAACTTTGTTGCTTGAAAATATTTTATTTTCAAATTAATTTAAATTATTTTTATTTGCTTCTCTTTCAATTTCTTCTTCAACTTTCAATTTAGTATCTTTTTTTTTCTTTTTCTTTTCTCAATATTTGTTTACTAAAAGTATCAAAATCACTTTCAATATGTTGAGTACTATTAAAAATATCATATTCTTGACCTGCTTTTTCTTTTGCTTTTTCAAATGAAATCTCTCCTTTACCATCTAATATTTTATACTCTTGAAAATCTAAAAATTTATCAACTGATAATTTAAATTCTTCCATAGTAAACACTCTTTTTCTCTCAATTAATCCTTCAATATAATCAAAAAAACCAGTAATTACTCTCTCAAGTTGTTTAATCCCTTTCTCATCTAAATAATTTTTAGCAATTAATACATCACTTTTTAAAATTCTATCTTTATTCTTCCAAGTCTTTAAACCTAGATTTTCCTTTTTATGAGAAACATTTGAATAAATAATCTCACTTGCAGTTTTATTTGAAATAGCATAATGAAATTTATTTTGAATTGTTGCAAAAAACTCTCTTGTAACATCTGAATGTTTATCATAATCAATAGAACATTCAGCAAAAATATCAGTAATTTGTTGATAAATTCTCCTCTCACTTGCACGAATTGAACGAATTCTCTCAAGTAATTCTTTAAAATAATTTTTATTCAAATCTTGTCCTTGCTTTAAACGTTCATCATCTAACACATATCCTTTTAAAATAAACTCTTTTAATTGCTTTGTTGCCCAAATTCTAAACTGAGTAGCTTTTTGTGAATTCACACGATACCCAACACTAATAATAGCATCTAAATTATAAAATAAAGTTTGATATGTTTTACCATCTAAAGCAGTATGTGCAAATTTTGCACTAACTGAATTTTCAACAAGCTCTTCTTCATCAAAAATATTTTTTAAATGCTTAGTAATTACTGTCCTATCAACCCCAAATAACTCTGCCATTAACTTTTGAGTAAGCCAAATATTTTCATCTCTAAAATAAACTTCAATTTGAGAATTTCTCTCTTGATTAAATAATGCAAATGATTTAACAACAAAATTAGAATCCTTATTCATTTTTTATCCTCAAATATTTCTACAAATTCTTTTATTTTTTCTGTTTGATAATTATTAATTTCAAAACTTTCTTTTTTTGCCATTTCTATAAATTTAAGATTATCAAATTGAAAATTATTTTTTTTCAAAAAATTACTAAGTTCTGTACTTCCTTTCGTTCTACAAGAACAAATGATAATATCACAATTTTTCAATTCATTAATTATCCTATATAAATTATACTTATCATCTCCTCCTGTATTTATACCAATTTTTTTCTTTTCATATTTAAAAGAAAAAGTGATATCTTTTTTTTCATTTGAATTTGTTCTTTTATTAAATCCATAAAAAAAATTAAACTGAAAGTATTCTTCTAAAATTTTATATATTATTGAAGTTTTTCCAGTATTTGATTTTCCTCTAAAACATATTATATTGACCATCTTATTTACCTCCAGAAAATCAGATTTTGCTCTTTTGCCCAATTCTCAAACTCATAAGCAATTTCTTCTAAATATGTAAATTTTTCATTATTATCTTTTTGAAAAATTCTATTTTGAATATTTTTAATTTCATTATTTGTAAAAATTAACCAGTTAAAATTAAAATTTTTCTTAATTAAGTTTTTTAAACTTTCTTTTTCCATATTATTTTTTAGATAAAGTTATTTAAAAATATTTTTATTATCAACAATAGAAAACTTTCACTAAAACCAAAAACTCTTTTTAGATAGTTATTTGAATAACAAATTTCTCCAACAATAATGTTATGCGAAGATAATATGACAAATTGAGGGAAAATTGATTAGATAAGAATATATTTATAAATGTTTATTCCATAATTTATTTATGAGTAGTAAAAAAATATCTTTTGATCCTAATGGTGTTAGATTGATTCAAAGGTTGGTTGAACCTTCATACCATAGTGACTCAACTGCTTGGAGTAGAGTAAGAGGACTTACAAGAGAACAAAAAGAAGCAATCTCAGATGTATTTGCCTTTGATTATATGGGGAATAGTGAATTTGAATTTGGAGAACCTAAAAAGGCTTTAAATGATATTGCAAAATATTCAAATAACAGTAAAGGAAGAACTGGATTAATTGAAATTTCAAATACTCCATTATTTTATCTGTGTCATAGAGGAGTTGAAGAAATAGTTGAGAATACGATTCAAAGATTTAGTAATAATGATAGAACTGGTTTAGCTGAACCTTTATATTTAAGAGAAAAATTAGGTCTAGAAGAAAGTTTTCATCCTGAAATTGATAGATTAAGTGGTTGGTTAGATTGTGGTAACAATTGGGCTTTTTTTGCTAATGAAAAAATGTTTCAAAGATTTAAAAAATTATTCCCAAGATTATAAATATTTTTAAAATTCTAAAGCAGTTAAGTAAAATAGATATTAATTTAAATACAATCTCCTTTTCTTATATATGAGTAATAACATTTGGAAAGATTCAAATCATTTATATCTTCTCTCTCAAACTGTTCAAAATTTAAGAAGAATGAGAACTGCTTGTGTATCATCAGGTTTAACATTTTCACAAAAATTAAATAAAAATATTAATAATTTTGCAGGAGGAAATCAAAGGGAAATTTCTCCTAAACAAGCGTATCAAGATGCACAAGAATTAGCAAATTTAATGTCCTCTATTAGTTCAAAAGGAGTAATTATGGGAGAAATGGATGATAAATTAATAAGAGATATTGAAATATTTCTACAAGACTCTACAAAAGATTACGGATTATATGAAGAAGGAACATTTTCAGGTGCAGGGATGCAAAATGTAATTTTTCGTTCAATGAAAGGAAGAATGAAATGTTTAACATATGATCCTGAACATTTTTTAACTTGGGAACTTACAATAAATAATAATTTAGGTAATAACAAATCTTTAACTGATGCATTATCAAAAGAAATGCCTTCAGTAGTTGCCCCACTCTCAGGAGATTATTTATTAGCTTTAATTTACAGCAAATATTTAGAACAAACAAGGGGAAAATCATTTGAAATAGCTCCAATAATGTTAAGTAGTGATTTAGAGACTTATTATTATCCAAAAGATAACTTAGAAAAACTTCCATACCTGAATAAAAGAAAAATAGGAGTATATACAGATACAAAAGATTCAGGAAGCACTATTGAAAGATTAGATGAAATTCTAAGACAAGTGTATAAAGAGACACAATGTGAAATTTTAGAATCTCCATTTGACCCTGAAGTTTATCAAGCAAGAGAAAAAGTTATGAAAATATTTCAAATAATAATAATTCTCCAGCAATAATGTTATGTGAAGATAATATGACAAATTGTAGGAGAATTGACTAAATAAAGATATATTTATAAATATTATAATTCTTATAATATATATGATACAAGTTGCAAATAATTATACTACTATTAGAATTGATAGAGAAACTAAAAAAATGCTTGATTCAATTACTCCAAGAGATGTATCTTACTCAGAGATGATTAGAAAACTTGCTTCAATAGTTGATGAAAAGGAAGTAGCAGAATTATTTATTCAATCTTTAAAATCCTCCTCTAAATATGTTTCAATTGATGAACTATGAAAAAAGTATTAATTGATGAAAAAGTTAAAGCTCTCATTAATACAAAATTTAAATCTGATAAGAAACAGATTATTTCTTACTTTAAAAAATTAGAGTTAAATTCTCAATTAGGTGATTTTGTATTTGCAATAAGTAATGTAGAATGTAGAGAAATAAAAATTAAAGGGATTAGAATGTTTACTGTACAGTATAGAAATCAGATTTTTATATCTATTGATGATACATTTTATGACACTATAAAAATAATTAATATAGCAAGAAAAAATAAATCTATGGAGCAGCAAAGAATTATTGATAATATTAAGAAGAGAATAAAATCTTTTGGAATGGATATATAGAAAAATATTACAAAAATTTAAATAAATATCAAATAAATATAATTCTAATGGTTAACGATTTAACAAATATTCTTATAGAAGTAGGACTTGCTCGAAATCAAGTTCACAATCACAGATTTTCTCAAATTAGAACTGAAAATCCTTCAAATTTAAAAAAATATATTCTAGAAGAATCTCAAAGATTAAATTTTGACTTACCTACAAATCCCTATGTATTATATTACACTCTTGGAGATGCTGATTTTGATGAGGCTCAATTGTGGTATCCTTTTTTAGAAACAAATTCTTATCCTCAAAATAATGTTAGAAGAAATCTTGAACATAATCTTTTATTACATGAAATAAGAGATGTTAGCAGAACTTTATCCTCAAGAGGAGATGGGTATGAAGTGTTAGAAGTATTTAAACATAGTGATGAAGAAATAAAACCTAGAGAAAGAATTTTTGCTCTTCCTCGTTTTAGAGTATATGAATATGGAGAAGTTGTAAGAGAATCAGATTTAGTAGGAGAAAGAGAATATGCAGATAATTTTAGAGAAGAAGATAGAGAAAAGAGATTAGAAATGTCTAGACAACGTGCAAAACAAACAAGAAGAGATTGTGGAGGAAGATATAGAAGAATGGCTAAAATGATTACAGAAAAGAGAAGATAAAATTACATTTATTATAGGTTTAGTGTTAAATTAATTCTTCCAATCTTTTTCTATCTAATTTTTTAAGAGGTTCAATTGAGCCAATATTAATACCATCTCCTATTTCAATAAACGGATTTTTTATCATCTCAGGAGTTCCAAAAACAACAAATTTTTCATCATAAATAGTATATGCAAGAGAAACTATTTGTACATTGCTTCCTCTATAAACAGGTTCAGAGAGTTTACTTAAAAATGAATCAACTCTTTGAAGAGATAAATTATTAGGTTTTGGATATTTAATTCTTTTAAATTGAGGTGTTATAATACTAAAATTTTGAAAACTCCACTCATCAATATTTGGGTCTATTAATCCAATACCAAAACAATGTTTAGACATACTTCCACAATGTTTTAAGCCTTGTTTCATTTGTTTTAGAAATTCATTAATCCCAAGATAACTACGAGAATCATCAAAATTTCTAAATCCAAATTCTTCAAGATATTTTCTTATATTAAAATTAGGAGAAGAATTTGCACATTTTTGAAGTTCTTCTAATGCTGTTTCAATCAACTTAATTAAATAATAACATAAATATATTTAAATACTTCTCTTATAATTATTATTATATGAGTTCTCAACATTATAAAGAAGAAGATATTAAATTAGTTCAAGAAGTAGTTGAGAAAATAATAATTTTACTATCACAAAATTCTTTTAAAATAATTAAAGAATTATCAACAAAAAAATTAAATAGTTTTGATGCTATAATTAGAGAATTTCAAAGAATAATATATATAGAATTAACAATTCAAAATGTAATTGTACAATCTCCTTACGAGTTTGTATCTCCATATAAACCATTACTTTCAAAAGAAATTAGAAAAGAAGGAAGAAGTGATAGTAATTCAATAAGTTCAGGAGTTGGAACATATTTATCAATAATAATTGCTCTATTTTTAATTTCAAAAGGATTAGAAAAACATAATTTTCAAATCTCAAAAGAATACTTTGAACTTCTTGCATACTCTTCTCTTGATATAATTGATTATAATAAAAAAATATTTGGTGTTGAAGTAATACATCAAAAACTATTTAATTTTATTCCTATCAAACCAAGAGTTATAATCTCAAATTCTATTCCTTTTCTCAATGATGCACTCTTTAAATTAGGTGGAGGAGCATGTCCATATACAAATGGAAAAAAAGGTAAAGATTTAAATGCTAAATTAATTACTCAATCTTTAATATTTTTAGAACAATTTTATCAAAAAATTTTATCAAAATATGAACATTTAGAATATAAACCAAATACAATACCTGATTTTCTCATAATATTAAGAGGAGAGTTTGATGCTATAAATTTTGAACATTTATATAATAATCCTTCAATTTTTAAAAAAATTAACTAAAAAATTCTTCCCCAATTTTAATTTGAGGAATACTTCCATTAATTTTAATATTTCCTTTTTTATTATCATACATTATTCTATTTATAGCATCATAATAATGAGAATTATCACTCTTTACTCTTAAACACTTAGATAAGAGGAATTCTGATTTTTTTCTAAAATCAACTCTTCTAATTACAACATCATCTTTTAATTCTTGAGATAATATTTCACATAATGTATCTATTGAACTTTTAGGTAATCCAGTAGTATTTCTAAATCTTCTAAATTCAGGCGTATATAAATCAATAGTGCCAAATTTGTCTTCTTCATCTTCAAAAGAACATATATAGCACAAATCTTTACTTCTCCCATTTAATATAATAGGAATCATCGGATTCTTAGAGTTATTAAATAATGAGTTTAATTTAGATTGAATTCCTCTATATTCTCTATGATTAAATGATATTGGAAATCCAAATGTTCCCATTGTTTGTAAAATATCAAAATTAGGATTTTGAATATACTTTCTTAATTCTAAATGTGGAACTACCATAAAAGACATAATTACTTTATCTTTTTAAATATGTTTATAAGTTAATTGGGCTCTATAAATTGTATGATTGAATTTATAGTAAATCAACTTTTAGAAGGATTTTCAAGATATTATGGACTTGATTATATTAGTTTTATACTTGGAGTGAGTGGAACAATTTTACTCACTAAGAAAAATGAAGCAGGATTTTTGCTCACAGCAAGTTCAGTAGTTCTTGCATCAATTGTAGCTGTAATTGCTCAACAATATGGATTTTTAGTTGCAAATACTGTAAGTTTTGTATTACTTATTAGAGGATTTATTATTTGGAGAAAAGAGAAAAAATTAGTAATTAAAACAATTTAAATTAATTATTAAAATAATCTATCTAAATCAACATTACATGTTAAATTTAAATTGTGAGTATGTTTAGTAGTTTTGTATGGAAGAAGTTTTCCATTTAGTGCTTTTTTAATAATTTCTTCTTTAGTACAACGTAAGTGTAGTCTATTTGGATAAAAATCAAGAATAAAAGAAGAATCTTGAACATAATTTACATATACAACAGGAATAAATTTACATCCCAAATCCAGAAGAACACTATACCTATGATGTCCATCTAAAATAACATTTGATTTTTTATCAATTATAATTGCTCTTTCAATAACATTATTCTCAGCAATACCTGCACTCACAACTTCATAATTCTCAAAATCAACTTCTTCGTGAGGAAGAAGAGCATCAATTTCAACTATTTCAAACGACATTTTATATTAATATTTATTATAGTACTTTTGTTATTTTAAATGTTTCTCTTTATATTCTAAAAAACCACCTTTTAAATAAGAATAATTCAAATTATATTTTTTATTCATAAAAGCACTAATTTTTTTAGAACTTTTTGAATTTGTACAGACAAATAGAACTTCATTAAAATTTTTAAATATATTCTCCTCTTCTACTAATTCACATAATTGTTGATAACTAATATTAATTGAGTTTTGAATTGATTCAAGTTTAAATGAAATTGAAGATCTCAAATCAACTATTAAATTTGATTCTTTAACTAAGTCCTGAGATTTAGAATACATTTCAATCTCTTCTAGATTTAAATTAGAGACTGAAAATTTAGAAGAAGTTTGAGCAAATAAATTAGGTCTGTGTTTTTTAATATAATCTATATAAGGTTCAACTCTATCACATGCAATAAATACAATATTAATTGGAGTCTCAATTTTTTTATTGTTAAAAAAGTTAATAACACTTTGATAAGTAGCTCCTCCAGTTGGACCTACCAAAAGTCCACATCTTTGCTGCAAAGTGAGCATTCCATTAATTGCATCATTTATTGTACAAGTATTAATTGAATCATAAAATTCTTTTTTGAAGAACCCTGTTTCCCACATCTCATTTAAACTTCTTCCCCCAGGAATATATTCATCTTCTTCTGATACCACTCCAATTATTGAAGTACTTCTTTCTTTTTTTAATACTTCCCCAACACCTCTTGAACTACCTCCAGTTCCTAAAAAACTAAAAAAATAATCTACTTTTTCTAAATCTTCAATAATCTCAATTCCCATTTTTTTTTGAGAATTAGGATTATTCTCGTTTTGATATTGCTTAGTATAAAAATACTTTTGAGGATTTGAGTTTTCAAGTTCCATTGCAATAAATTTTGGATCATTTCTATCATTTGGATTACTAGGCCTACACTCTAAGACACCTGGAAATTCAACAATTTCGCAATTTAATAATTGAAGAATTTCTCGCACATTATTCTCTTTAATTCTATTAGTGTAATTTTGAAAAGTAATATTTTCTTTTGAACATAAAATACACAGAGCTTTTGAAGTATTTCCACTTGAAGATTCGATAACGATTTTATTATTATTTTTAATATCTTCTAAATTATTTTGAATCATTCCCCAAGCAATTCTATCTTTTAAAGATCCAAATGGATTAAATAATTCTAACTTAGCATATATATTTAAATTTTCAATATTGTGAATTTTTGAATCAATTTCAAGAATTGGAGTATTTCCAATTAATTGAGTTACATCTTTAATTATCATTTTCTTCTAAAATCTCCCAGTTATTAGTATCTATATTAGTTACTTTAAAATACTTACTTTTTTTTTGCATTAAAGGAGATGCATCTTGAAAATAAGACTTATATGCTCCTGTATTTGTAAAAATAATCATATCACCAATTTTAGGTTCATTATTATTATTATTATTTTCAATATAAATAGGTCTTCTCATCAATATATCATCTTCAGAGCAAGTATTTCCAAATAAATACATTTTTGAAGCATTACTTTGAGGTTTAATAATAACTTTAGTAGGTAGAGAGCTATTAATATTATTATAATTATTCAAATTTTCATCACTTGAAGAAATATATATAGGGTCACACAATGATTCAAAAAATGTTGAAGAGATATTTGAAGAATTAATATTACAACTAGAAATATAAGAATTGTCTTTATATTTTTTCACATCAATTATTTTTGCAATTGAAATTCCACTTTGTTCTAGTAAATTATAACCAGGTTCTAAGCAAAGAGTAATATTTAGTTCTTCTAAAATCTTAGAGATTGTAATATGTTCATTAAAATTAGTATTTAATATTTCGTTAAAATATGATAATTTGTTAAACATTCCTTGATATACTTTTTGTTTTAGGATTTGAAGTCCTTTAACTTGATTATTAATCAATGATAAATCATAAAAATCATTTCTCCAATTCTCAGAGTGCTCATTGTGTTGTAATTTTTGACTCAAGATATTTAAATAGTCTCTATATGAATGAATATCTTTAACATGATGAAGAGGACTAAATGCTCCTCCAATATTTATAATAGTTGTATTAAAACCAATTTCTCTTGTTTTTATAACTTGAGTAATCATTTCTTTAATAAACTCAGCTTTTAATTCTCTTTGAACTTCACTTCTATGAATATGAAACCCTTTTAGTTCAATACTATTGGAATTTTGAGTTATTAGAGAATAACACTCATCTAAATCCTCAATTAAAATACCAAATCGTGAATCTTTTAATGTAATATTTCCATATGAAATTCTTGGATTACTAATTCTAAGTAAAATAGATGTTTTAGAATTTTCTAAATTATGTTCTTTTTTAATTGAAATAATTCTTATTAATTCATTAATACTATCACAAGAAATTAAACAGTTTTTTTCAATGGCTAGTTTTAAAAAAGAATCACTTTTAGGACCAGTACATTCAATTCTTGAACCTTCAAACCCAATTTCCAAAACATCAAGTAATTCATTCTCAGAAGCAACATCAATGTGTATATCATTATCAAGAGCTACTTGTGTAAATATTTTTGAAGGATTTGCTTTTTTAGCAAAATATATTCTGGTATTACATTCAAAATTATCTTTAAAAATATTTTTAAATTGAGTAATATGGTTCTCCATTATTTGTGGGAATAGTAAGTGAATTGGTGAATCTTCTTCTTTAAATTTAGAAAGTAAATTTGTTTTATTTAGAAAATCCTCAATTAAGGGATGAATATAACTTTCAACTTTTATCATTTTTTCTATAAATAATATTAATAAGGGTGATTTTATAATTATTCGTATAATTAATTAGTTATTCAAAGAATTATTAATTATTTATTGTTATCAAATATGATTTTCTCATATGTAAACTGAGATAAATCAACATTTGAGATATCTTCTCCATAATAATCATTATACCAGCTCTTAGATATTTTAGTATGTAATTCAACTAATTTTTGTAAATAATTATTCCAATTTTTACTACTTAAAGAAGTGATATAAACTTCAATAGAGTGTAAAATTTCATGATATTCATTAACAATTTCTTGAAGAGAGATTTCTAAACCTTGTTCAATTTTTCTAAATTTAGTACTTAGAGGAAATAAGAATAGTTTGGAATCTTTAAGAATTGAATTATTTTTAAGTTGAGATTTGATAAATTCTTCATCTTCTTTATTGGTAATTTTATTTCCAATAATACAAATATTAGTAAGATTTGAATTTTCTTCAACTAATTTTTCAACAAAATCAGAACAAACTTGAATTGATTTTAATGTAGGTTCAACTATAAAAAATAGAACATCATAACTCATAAATAATGAAGTTCCTAAAATATCAGACCCTGCTGTTGAGTCTATAAGTACAATTTCATCTTTTTTATCAATTAAGTGATGTAGTAAAATTTCAAGTGAGTTTAATTTTGAATGATAACAATTACTTCCGATATCTTCTTTTGAATAATTTCCAACTTTTGTAAATAAAATATTATTTTTTTTAACAAAAAATTCTTTAAAAATATAATCATTAGAATTTACTTGAATAAATTTAGAAGTATGATTTGGAGGAGTAGTACCAATCATTTTAGAAACACAAATATCACATCTTCCATTGTGAACATATTGAGTTAATTCTTCAATTCTCTCTCCAATTGGAATTTTATCAAATTCAATATTTAGAGCAGTATTAAGATGAGAATTTAAATCAGCATCAATTACTGCAAGTTCTCTATTTAGATATGTAGATGAAAAATATGTAGCAAGTAACGATGTAATAGTAGTTTTTCCACTACCGCCTTTTCCAACAATTCCAATTCTCATTTTATCTTAATCCTCCTTCTAGTGTTAATTTTTGTTGATTTGAATACCTTGAAAACATATTTTGTGCAAATTCAAGTGTTTCTTCATCTGTTAACTTAGGAAGTTCATCTCTACTTACAGAGCTATATAGTTGCATAAATTTGTCTCTTGCAGGAATATAGTGAGCAGAATTTGGAGAAAATTCTTCAATTGTATACAACAATGAAACATTTCTTAATATTCTTTGAGCATCACTAAGTTGAGATGAATCACTATTTACAAAGTCCCACATTCCATTAACAATTTCTGGGGCATATCTATCAATTAATGATTTTGAATTATCTTCTCCTCTTTCAAACTTATATTGTTCAATAGCACCAAGAGCAGAGTCATAATCACTTCCATCAATTGCTTGTTGAATATATTCTTCAACTTTATCTGTTGGTGAATAAATACGCATAACAGGAGGATTTTCAGGTTTATCAAGAATTGGTGATAATTTTTCTTCAAGAGAATCTTTTTTAAAAAATTTACCATCTTGATTAGCAACTAAAATTGTACCATTTTTTAAATCTGAATTTTTAATTTCATCAAATTCAACTTCTCCTCTTACTCCATCAAATTTTAAAACTTTTTGTGAATTTATAGCTACATATCCTTTTACTCTATCATAGTTTTCTGTAAGTTCAGAGACAAGTCTTTTAAATATTTCTTCACTTACATAAGGATTTTCAATAATTGCATGAAGTTGATTAATCCAGTTTGGATTAGAAGAATGTGTGTGTCCTTGATGCCCACTTCCAAATATTATGGGACTTGAAGGGTTTTTACCTCCTACTATCATTTGTGCAATTCCTAAACTAGATTGATTATTGGGTTGAGTAGTAAGATTAGTATTAAGCTGAGAATTTTTATTCATTTCTTTTAAAAAATCATCAAGTGTTAAATGAGTATTTTTATCAACTTGAATCATAGAAACATTATTTTCGTTATATTCTTGCAATAATTTTCTATATTCATTAGTCAATTCTCTTTTTGTAATTCCAATTACATCTGTAAATGGAATTTCATCAGCAGCTCCTACTAAACCAAAATTTTTAGGGTCTACTAAGTATATTGACTTAGGTAAAAATATTCCTTTTGAACCTAGTTGAGATTTCATTGTAACAAGAGGCATTTGTCCTGAGAGTTCAACCACAACTCTTTTTAATCCTCTTTGCTGTAATTCATCAACTTTTCTAAATGCAGCATTTGGACCATCAAAAACAGTACATGCAGAAGTTGCATTTTCAATTGAAATTCCTTTTTGTTCTGCAAGAGTATTAATTCTTTGAAAATCAATATTTCCAGCAGCATCCATTACTACTAAACCGTCTTGTTTAGGATTAAAACTGTCGTTTTTAATTAAATTTGAAAGTAGAGTTGTTTTTCCAGCTCCAAGACTTCCTCCAAGTAGTATGATTTCTTCAAGAGTCGTTGGTTGTTTAATTTGTGCAAATACCATTTTTTAATTATTTAACTCATTCCTCCTTCAATTCTGTTCTCTAACGAATTATTCTCTAATGAACTTTTAAGATAATGCTCAGCGTTTAATCCAAGCACATTCAACTCTCTTTCTTGCAAATAAGAAAAAGGATTTAAATCATATCCAAATCTATCTTGAAGTTGTTTACCTAAATAGTCCACAATTTCTCTTCTTGTTAAAAATCCTTCAAATAGTCCAACTTCTCTTGCTTCTTTTATTTCTTGTTCAAGTGCAAATTTCCTTTGAACAAAACTTCCTCTTCTAGATAATTCAACTATATTTGAATTTTTAAATTGAGAAAAATCCATTTTACCCAATAATCCTTTTGCAAATTTAGAAGCTGGTTTTCCTTTTCTTGTTTTTCTCATCTCAAGAGGTTGTTCTTTGAGCAACTCTTGAAGAGAATTTTGAGATGAATATATACTTTTGGAGTTTTTTTCAATCTTATAACTATCTAGTGAAATAACTTGACAAGGTTCATTTTTGTAACACCCTTCACTTTTTCTTGAAAATTCTTCTATTTCATATCTAGGAGATGCAAAATGTAGTGCAATAACATTTCCTGTTTTATATTTAATTTGAGTATCTAAATCGTGTTGTTTATATGAGTTCATTTTAATTGCCTTTATTTATTTATTTATTTATTTAATTTTTATTTTCTTCCTCTTCTTCATCTATTTCTGGAATTTCAAATTTAGGAAATGGGTCTTCAAAATTTTTCCACTCTTCAACACTAAGTTTCATCTCTTCATCAGTAAGTAGAGCATCATCAAGAGCTTGAATAAGTAAATTTTTATCATAATTATTCCCAATAAATACTAACTCTTGTCTTCTATCTCCAAATGGTTCAACCCAAATTTCTTGTAATTGATCCCACATATCTTTATTTTCTTGAAGCTCTTCTTTACTAAGAGTTCCATACCAATATCCAGCAATAGTATACTCTAAAATTTTACCAGCAATATTAAACATTAGAGCAAATTCATTTCTTGTTGCAAGCCAAAAATATCCTTTTGAACGAATTATTCCATGAAGTACAGGAGATTGTAAAATATCTTTAAATCTTTTTGGATGAAATGGTCTTCTTTGTCTATATACAAATGATGAAATACCATATTCTTCAGTTTCAGGAGTATGTTCTCCTCTTAATTCTTTAAGCCAACCAGGAGATTGAGATGCTTTTTCAAAATCAAATAAATTAGTATTAATAATTTCTTTTAAATCAACTTGTGAATACTGAGTTTCAATAATTTTAGCATCAGCATTTAATTTTGAAATAATTGCTTTAATCTTTTCAACCTCGTCTTCTTTTAATTTATCAATTTTATTTAATACAATTACATTTGCAAATTCAATTTGATCAACTAATAAATTAGTAATAGTTCTCTCATCTTCTTCACCTAATTCTTCTCCTCTATCTTTTAAGAACTCTTTTGAGTTAAAATCATTAAAAAATTATACGCATCAACAACAGTGACCATTGTATCAAGCTTTGCAAAATCTGCAAGTGAGTCTCCTTCATCATCTTCAAATGTAAATGTTTCAGCAACAGGAAGAGGCTCAGAAATACCTGAACTCTCAATTACTAAATAATCGAATCTATTTTCTTGTGCTAATTTTTTAATTTCAACAAGTAAATCTTCTCTTAAAGTACAACAAATACATCCATTAGACATTTCAACCATCTTCTCTTCTGTTCTTGATAATTGAATATCAGAGTTTTCAACTTGAAGAGCATCAATATTAATCTCAGACATATCATTTACAATAATTGCCACTTTCATACCTTCTCTGTTTCTTAAGATATTGTGTAAAAGAGTAGTTTTTCCAGAACCTAAAAATCCTGATAAAACAGTCACGGGTAATTTTTTTTCAATACTATTTTGAATCATAAGTTAAGTAATTAAATCTATTTTATAAAAGTTATTAATAATTTTGATTAAAGTTAATAATATTTCATTGAATTCAGATTATAATTTAATAATTTTCACATTTAATTATAATTTAAAAATTAGAAAGAAAAAAATAAATTTACTTAGATTTACAAATCTTTATGAATTTTAAAAATCACAAATAAAATTAACAAAAATATTATTAATGAAATGAATTTGAATGGAATAAATAACAAAGTTGAACTGATAATTAATTTAGAAAATAGTGAACCAATATCTTTACCAGTTAAGAAGAGAGGATAGAATTTTTCTTCTTCAATTTGAGTTGTATGTTTAAAGAAATAAACTTCCTTTAAAGGTTCAATAAATGCAATTGGAAGTGCTGTTAAAATTAATATCACTACAATAAATAAAAAATTGAATGAAACAATAAATGCAAGAAGATACAACATAGCTAGTAAAATAAACGAAAAATAAAGTAATTTAATAACTTTAATTTTTTTTATAAAATAATTCATGTTAATTTGAATAAACATTAATGGAAATAGAATAGCAGATATAAATAATCCACCATATAAAATTCCAAAATTTTTTTCAATTTCTAGTAATACAAATACAAATAAAAAAGAATAATGAAAATAGCAAGTAAAATTAAACAAATATGAATTAAACAATTTATTATTTTTAAAAAAATCTTTAATATTTAGCATTGGATTTGAATCAATTTTTTTTCTTTTTTTTCTTTTAAGTTTAATTTTGATTTGTAATGAATATACTAATGAAAAGAAAAATATCAAACTAAGTAGTAAAAACACATACTTAAACTCAAATATATCTAAAAAGAATCCTATTAACATAGAACCTAAAAACCATGAAATATTAGAAATTCCATAAAGTAAACTTTCATTATTATCAAATTCTTCTTCTTTTGATAAATCTCTAAACACAATACCAAAAGCATTATCCCCTAAATTTACTAAAATTAATCCAGCTATTAATACTAATATGAAAAAATAAACATTTTCAATAAAAAATACTAATAAATATAAAATACATAAAGATATAATTTGAAATAAATATAATTTATATTCATTAAATCTCTCAAGAACTGAGCTAATAAATAAGTTAAAAATAATATTTATAAAGATAACTGCTGCAAGGATATATCCAATAGTCGAACTACTAAAACCTAAATGAGATAAATAAAGAGTTCCTACTATTCCTAGTGCAACAATACCAAAACTAACTAAAAAAGAACTAATTAATAGTTGTTGTATCGTATTTAATTTAAGATTTTTAATTTGAAATAACATTTATTTATGATATATATTATCGATTTTTTTTAAAATTGTTTGTATTATTGCTAAATATTATTATGATCTTTAAATTAAATTTATTAATAATTATTATCCAAAAGTATTTAAAAAATTAATAACTATATAGAAATATGGCAGAAATAATTTCAATATCACTTAATAAAGAAATGATTGAGCAAATGAATATAATTCAAAAAGAAATGAGTTTTTCAGGACGCTCAGAAATTGTACGAGCAGGACTTAGAAATTTAATTGAAGAATATAATTCACTGCATGCTCTAAGTGGTATAGTTGAAGGAACATTAATTGTAACACATAAAGAGGAGTTTAATGATGAGTTTTCAAAAATTAAACATACAGCCCCTCATGACAGTGTTAAAACACATTTACATCATGAACTTTCAAATCATTTATGTATGGAAGTATTATTATTTAGAGGAGATAGTAAATATTTACAAGATTTATATAAAAGATTTACAAGTTCTAGGAAAATAGAGAGTGTAAAAGTAGTAGTTTATTAGTACTCTTGAGAGACAATTTAAGGAATGTTTTTAAATACTTAAAAAAATAAATATGTATGACTATAGAATTAAGATCTTTAATGAAGGAGTTATGCAGAGGAAAAGCAGCAGAAATTTCAAGAAATGAATTAAGAGTAAAAGCAAGAGAAAATTTAGTTAAAAAATTTGGAAAAAATTTTCAAGATGAAGATTGTAGGACTTTAAAACAAAAACCTGAAATTCTTGAAAGTGAAGATGGGCATCCTTCAAAAATTAATTCATATTATTCTAACACAAGAAAATATGAGAAGGAAGAAATAGAAAAACAAAAAATTAGAGATTATATCGGAGAAGTACGACCCCAAACAGATTCTCAGGAACTTATCGATAAATACTTTCCTTCAAAAGTTCCAATTGGTGAAAAAAGACCTATTTATGGATGGGTTTCTTTTGAGGGTCAAAGACCACCAATAGTTGGATATAAAAGAGAGACATTTTTTCACTCATCTCTTAGAGATACGGTTGGCCTTTATCACTCGTTATTATTATTAGAAAAAGAATCAGGTAATATAAGTGAATATAATTTTAGAAATGAGATTAGAAAACTTGAAACATATTTAGATTCATTAGACCCTAAATCTTGCTACATTTCAAATTCTGTGCACGATCTTCCTCGTTTAGAAAATCAAAGATATAGAAATATTTCAACAATTCCTCAACTCATTCAAGAAATTGAGAGTACTCAAATGAGAAAATAATTTATTAATTAAATTACTAATAATTTATTTTTTAGATATTCGAATTAACTTTATTTTTTGTATAATATGCTGTAAGTGATACCATTGAGCATACAAATGTTCCCCAAATAATATCAACTATTGTAAATAGTATTGAATAATTGTTTAAAAATGTTAAATTTGTTAAGTCAAAACATGCATATAAGACAAATCCAAAAAATCCTCCTTTAAGTATAACTTTTTTATACGTTTTTGATTGAAATGCTACAAAGTAGGTACATCCTAGTGTAATTATTGACCATGCAATGAGTCCTGCAATTAAATTAATTTGAATTGAACCCTCAATTACAGTAATTAACCCTTGAAATTCTTGTACAATAAAAGGTTGAATAACATACCCAAGCCACAAGAAATCTAAAATAGTGAGTGTAATAAATCCACTAAGCCATGAAAGAATAAATTGAATTATTTTATTCATAGTATATTTCTAAATATTTAGTATTTAAATAGTTAATTAAAATTATCTTCATACCATTGTAATAATATATTTACATTTTCTAGTGCTTCTCTAATTTCTAATTCATAATCTCTTATATTGATTATTTCAGCAATTTTAGGAATTTTTGAGGTTATAATTCTTAGTGAAATAGATTTTCCAGTTTGATGTAAACTCATATTTTTGTTAAATTTTTCAAAATATTCAGATTTAAATTTAAAATAAGTAACATTTGAAAATTGCAAATCTATATATCCTTCCTCTGCTTTATGTACTATTGTTATTTTAGCAGGTAGTGTTTTAGGATTAAATCTTATCCACAAATTACCACTTGCTACTTCTTTAGGTTTTTTATATTCAAATTGAGGATATAATTCTCTTGCTAACTTTTCATAAAATTCATAAAAACTGTTAGTTTTATTATCAGTAATTCTTTGATATCCTGTTCTTGCTCTATCAATTCCATTTTGAATGACCATTTTTTTAAATAATGTTCTATTTGTAAGTTTTTGAGAATTAAAAAATTCTATTAATTCTTCATATGTAATTTTATATTCATATAAGTTCATAGGAGCATCTTCCTTAAAGTATTTTTCAGGACAAATTAAACATGTGAGATATTTATCAATTTTTTTATTTTCTAACAAATATTTTCCAGTTTCATGATATCTTAGTGCTTGATTAGGTTGCTCAGAAGAATAAATTTTATTTTCAAACAGCAACATATAAGTTTTATTTTCTAACTTAAATTTAGTAGCAACATCACATTCACAAAATCTTCCTAAATAAGATTTCCAGGCACATATAAATTCAAAATTACAATTTAAACACAATTTTTTAAGAATCCATTTTTGAAATTGAGTATTTGAAAAAAATTCTTCTACAATTAAAAAATCAATTTCACTCTCACCAGTTCTTATATATGGAATATTCATATAAAAAAATCGATCCTTATTATTTAACTATTTTTGTATTTAGTTTTCATAAAAGAAAATTAAACATTAAGTTTAAATAATATATTAATTTATAAATTTTAGAGTTAAACAAATAAGTAATAAAAATGGACATTGAAAAGGAAATTCTTGAAAAATTAATGTATAATACTTCTTTAAATTATAATTCTTTGTGGGATAAAAAAAAATATCCTTCTTCAAAGTTTAATTATCATTTGAAGAAATTAGTTCAAGATGAATTATTGAATAAAAATGATAAAAAAGAGTATGAACTTACTCAAAGAGGAAATCAATATATTGCTGAGTTGAATAATAGAAAATTAGAAAAGCAAACTATTCCTCTAACGTGTAGTTTTGTATTATGTATTAATAAAAATAAAAAGGTATTATTACAAAAGAGAAAAAAACAACCTTACCTTGGAATCATTAATATTCCTGGAGGAAAAGTTCAATTTGGTGAGAGTATATATGATGCAGGAATTCGAGAATTGTATGAAGAGTCTAAATTAAAAACTAATTTAATCCAACTAAGATTAATTGATGAAGTAAGAACGTATGATTTAGATAATATATTATTTGCTCATATTATTGCATATACGTATGTATGTTATGATTTTGAAGGTGAGTTGGAAAAGGAGAATTTAGAAGGTGAAATGAAATGGTACTCACTTGAAGAAATTCAAGAACTTGAGAATATATTTCCAAATTTAAAGAAAATCATTCCTGAATTAATTAGAGATAAATTTGAAGCAGTAGTTATTCAAGAGACTAAAAGATTTAAAGATGAAGATGGAAATTTTATTAAATATGAAATTAAAAGGAAGAATTAGATAATTCATAAATTAGGAAATTTATAAAATACAAAAGATTAAAAATGATTTGTATATGTCAATATATAAATGATTAAAGATTCAGCAATAATTTTATTTAATAAAAAAACTAAGAAAATCTTACTTCAACTCAGAGATTCAAACCCAAAATTATATCCTAATTTTTGGAGTGTGTTTGGAGGAAGTGTAGATGAAGGTGAATCTTTTGAAGATGCAGTAAAAAGAGAAGCATTAGAAGAATTGAATTATATTATGAAAAACCCTAGGATGATTTTAGAAAGTAGAGAAAATTCTAAAAATTCTCCTTCTCCAAGACATAGACAATTTTTTATTGAAGAATTTGATAGTTCACAAAAATTAATTCAAAAAGAAGGAGCTGATATGAGTTGGTTTAATAAATATGAATTTTTACAAATAAGAGATAAAACAATACCTGGGCTTGTAGATTTAATTCTTAAAATATTTGAATATTTAGAAAAAAATGAATTTTAATAAAATTTTCTCAATCTTCTTGTAAATTTTTTTTGACATTATCTTCAAAATTCAGGAGTTTCACTCCCAAAACTCTGTGAGAGAAGACATTCACTTACGCTCAATCTTCTTGTAAACTTTTTTTGACATTATCTTTAAATAAGATAAGTTTTTTATTATTGGTATGGATGAAGATAAAAGAAAAGAAATAAATGAATTTGATTATGAATATCATAAGTTATTGCAATTTTTGCTTGATAAAGGAGATAGTAAAGAGGATAGAACTGGAGTTGGTACTATTTCTCATTTTGGGTATCAAATGAGGTTTGATTTATCAAAAGGTTTTCCTCTTTTAACTACTAAAAAAGTATTTCATAGATCAATTTTTCATGAATTAATTTGGTTTTTACAAGGTTCAACTAATATTAAATATTTAGTTGATAATAATGTAAATATTTGGAACGAGTGGCCGTTTCAATTTTATTTAAAAGCTAATAATTTAGAAGATGAATTTCTTAAATATAGTGAGAAGTGGCATGAAAAATTAAAAGAATTTGTTGAAAACGTAAAAGAGGATGAAGAGTTTGCTAAGAAGTGGGGTGAGCTTGGTCCAGTATATGGTAAACAATGGAGAGATTTTAATGGAGTTGATCAAATTTCAAGAATTTTAAAAGAGATTAAAGAGACACCACATTCTAGAAGAATTATTGTAAATGCCTGGAATGCTGCTGAAATTGAAGAAATGCAAAAATCAGGACTTCCTCCTTGTCATACAATGTTCCAGTTTTATGTAAAAGACAATAAACTATCATGTCAGTTATATCAACGATCAGCTGATGTATTTTTAGGAGTTCCATTTAATATTGCCTCATACGCTGCTCTTACATATATGGTAGCACATGTGTGTGATTTAGAAGTGGGAGATTTTGTACATACATTTGGAGATGTTCATATTTATAATAATCATATTGAACAAGTAAAAGAACAATTAAGTAGAAGTAGTTTTGAACCACCAAAATTTAAAATTAATACTAATACAAAAAATTTATTTGATATTACATTTGAGAATTTAGAAATTATAGAGTATAAGTCACAAACACCAATTAAAGCACCAATTGCAGTATAGAAGTAGTTAGAGTATGAAATGGTATGAATATGAGAAAAAATGGAGAATTTAATTGAGAAAAATACTAAAAAAGTTGCAATGATTTGTGCACTTTGTGAAAAAAATAATGTAATTGGAAACAATGGTGAAATTCCATGGCACATCCCTGAAGATTTTAAAATTTTCAAAGAATTAACTTCTGGATGTTCAATTATTATGGGGCGAAAAACATGGGATTCACTTCCTAAAAAACCTCTTCCAAATAGAGTAAATATTGTAATTTCATCTACTCAAAGAGAAGAATATGAACATTGGGCGTGTGATTTGAAAACTGCTATTATGTATGCTAAATTACTACCTAATTCAAGTGAATATATTTGGCTCATTGGAGGTCAAAGAGTGTATGAAGAAGGTTTAGAATTGTGTGAAGAACTACATTTAAGTTTTGTTCATGGAGAATTCAAAGGAGATACTTTTTTTCCCAGTATTCCTCCTGATGTATTTGAAGAAGTGGAGGAGAGGAGAAAAGTTTATAATGAATTTACATATAAAGTATTTAAAAGAAAATGAATGAAAATAAAAAACCACTAAGAGTGTTTCATGTAGATGATGATACAAATATATTATCAAGTTTTAGAATATTAGTTGAAATAATAGGAGGAGAATATTATAGTTCAGAAGATTTTGAGAGTTTTAAAGATTTAGTTGTCAAATATGCAATACCTGATTTTAATAATTATAAAAATATATTTATTTCAGATGGACAGTTTCCATCTTTACTAGATTCTTCAAATGCATATTTGGAGGTGATAGAATTTCTAGAGAATACCTTTGATAAAAGATATTTTACTTTAATTGTAATTTCAGGAGAGGAATCAATTGTTAAAGATGCTAAGAGAAAAGGATATTTAGGATTTATAAAGGGAGAGTTTAGTATGCAAGAAATTAAAGGTGTTTTAGATTCTTAAGTTTTTAATTTTATATATTTTTAATAGTTAAAGATAATTTTTAATAAAAAAATAATTTTGAATTTATTTGAATAGATTGTTTTAAAATTTATTTATTTGTTGTTTGGACTATTTTTTGTAAATGTTCCTGCAACCATGTTATTGAGCCATCTTTTTTTAGCATCTTGTCTTTCTTCTTCTTGAATTTTTTCATCAATTGGTTTTCTTGAATCCATAGAATAGTACATTTAGAATAACATATAAAATGTTGGTGTATAAAGAAGGAGTTAAAATAAGTTTCTATGCCGCATTTTTGTTAGGAATTTGATTAGTATTAGCTGCTTTTCGTTGTAATTCATCTATTAATTTATTAGTATTGGGGTCTTTTTTAGTTCGAGGGTTTTTATGAAAAAATTCAACTCTTACGTAGGTATTATCAGTTGGTATTTTTCTAACCATATCCATAAATAAATTTTCATCATGTGTTATGAAAAATGCTGAATTTTTTTCATTATTTGTTAGATATGTCTTACTTTGATAAATAATATAATTACACTCTATTTCTATCCATTCCCAGTTAATATCAACAATTCTTGAAAATACTATAATAAAGGGACTATTTTGTTGTTTATTTAATATTGAGAACTCAAGTTGAATTTGCCTTTTCACTTTTTCAATTTCTAAAGTTGAATTGGAAATATAATTTACTCTTTTCTTATATCCTTGAAATAATTCACTAAATCTTTGTGTTGAAATTTTAAATATTTGAAATATCAATTCTTCAATTTTTCCAAAGTAATCTTCATGTCCAAATGTTTTTATATAAAACTCAATACATGCTTTTAGGATTTCTCTATCTTCTTTAGTTGCTTTTTCTTTTCTGTGTTTAATATCAATAAATCTAATTATTGGATTTGAGTAATCTATAATTGGAATTTGTGATTCATTAATTATGGTTGAAGTTGAATTTTGATTGAAAAATACTCTATTTATAAACCCAATTCGTTGTTTGTTATTAGATAGAATTTTATGATTTGAAAGAGGAGAGGAAAGATTTACTTTATGTACTATTTGAGTAATTATTTCATTTCCTAGAGGTTTTACAAATTTCTCTTTAAATGTATAAGAGCCCAATATTTCATAATATTGAATTCCAAATTCAATTAAATCTTCCATTGAAAAATTATTAAAATTCATTATAAATTTAATTAAAAAAGAGGAGTATATAAATATTGTTGAAATTTAATGGAGATATCTTCTACTTTGATCCATCACATCTTGAAATTCTCCTGCTATTTGTAGATTTCCTGTTTGATATAATTCTTGAAATAGTTCTTCAAGTCTAGTACTTGTTGGTGCTTGTATGTGTTCTTTATGATGTGCTATTGCATGATTTCCCCAATAGTGAACAGATTCAAAGAATCTTTCTTGTGTCCATTTTTTAGGATTATATGAACGTAATTCAGGATGTCCAGTTGAATTTCCAGTAAAGAGCATTTTAATAAAATATGATTCATCAGGTCTATCTCTGTGAGGAAATCCTATTAGTGATATTTCTCTAGTTAATTCAGGTGTATCTGTTGAAATTCTGCTTGGAAGTTCTCTTCCTCTTCTATATCCCCAAAATACTTCCTTTGGATTTTTAATAATTTTAGAAGTACCAATTTCTTCTTTAAATTTAAATACTTGCCCTCCTTTTCTTGTTTTATCACATTTATCTTTAATAAAACGAACTAATCTTCCTTCTCTTAATCCCTGATGAAGAGAATCTTCAAATTGATTTGCTCTAGTTGGGTCTAAGTAGATTTGCATTTAGTTTTTTAGTCTTTAGAAGTATTTAAATATTTTGGTTTGATTAAAATTTTGTAGAATAGTTATCTTTTTAGATTTAAGAGTAGAAATTCTGAAATTTTTAGTCAAGTATTTCAAAGTACTAATTTCTATTTCTACCATAATTTTATGGCGATCTAACCATAATGATGAATACTTATATCTACATTTATTATCAATAATTTTTTTAGTGTTTTTTTCTTATTTTTTCAATTTTTTCTACTCTTACTACAGCAAATTTTTATAGATATGTTTAGTGTATATTACGTATGGAAGAAAAATTAAAAGAAGATAGTATACCATATCAAAAAAATACTTCTTTAAGAGAGTTTTTAACTCATTTTATTGAGAATATGCCCAATTTATATGATATTGATGATGTGATGCAAGAATTATATATTAAGAAAAAAATTGATGAAGGTTTAAATGATTTAGATAATAACAGAACTACTTCATTTGAAGATATGAAAAAGAAATTTGAAAATTTATAGTTACAAATGGTTAATATTACTTTTTCTAAAAAAAGTGAAAATGACTTAGATGAAATATATTATTTTATAGCACAAGATAGTAAAGTATATGCTAAGCAAACTATTGATTCTATTTTAAATACAATTAACACTCTTAAAAAATTCAGTTCTCTTAGTTGTTTATATTCAAATTCTTCAAAAATTTTGGTAAATTGAGTTTGAAATGGTATTATTTATTTTAGTTTTTGTAATATTTCTTGTGTAAAGTTTTCTAACTTTGAAAACGCAGTCCATTTCTTCCCTATATCTTTTAGAGATGAGCCTATGTGATACACTTCATTATCTATGATTAGAAATCTATCGTGTGATTTGTTAAATTTTTTAATTTGTAAATTTTCATATTGTTTGTTAAAAATATTTATGTCTTCTTCTAATTCTTTTGTTATATTTTTAGTATAGATTGTAACTTTTACTTGATGTTCTTTTTTTGTGAAGAAATTAAGAGTTTTCTCATCTACATAGTTATCAATTAGTATGATTTTTTGCTTTG
>JAIUMM010000003.1 GCA_022565615.1 Nanobdellota archaeon
ATGTCTTTTTTTCATCCTGAAATTAAAAATAAAGAAATTATTGAGAATTTTATTAAAAATACTTAAATAAAATTTTAATTGAAAATTAATTAAAAATTAAAGAGTTATATAAAAATATTAATTTGATCTCTCAACTCTAATACTATTTCTCATATTTTTTAAAATATCATATTCAATATTTAAAAGCATTGGAACTTCTTGTTGTTCTAAATTTGAAATATCTGTCTCACATGTAACTCTTCTTTGAGTAACACCACTTGGAAATGTAACTTTTCCTTCTCCACTACAACTAAATTCTCCAACCACACTATCAACTAAACTTAATTGTACAGCATTTCTCACTTGAGTTTGAGAAACTCCTTCTTGAACTCTACACATTTCATTCATTGAACCTGGTGCAAACAATGTTAATTCCTCATTATTAGGCATTCTGTGATCAATTGTAAAAATCAATCTCAATCTTCCATTAACAATTTGTTGCTCAATTTGACTCACTCCAATTGGACCTGATGAAACTGAAAACTCTCTATTTGAAAATCCATCACACAATCTTAAATCTCCATCTCTTAAAGATCTTCTTGCCTCATTATCAACACACGCTGTAAAGGCAACTTTAGTACCATAAGGATGACATGCTCTAATAATATAGTTGTGAGTAAAAGAATTTTGATTTAACTCATCTTTATATTCTAAATTAGTAAATGAAATATATTCAAAGTCCCCATCAATATTGTATAATGAATCATACCCAATTAATTGATTTGCAATAACAAAGTTAGTTAATGTTGAATTACCCCATCTCTGAGAATCACTAAATCCTTCAAGCATCACTCTAAATGAATTGGGTTCAATATCCCACTCCCCTTTATTTTCTACTTTTAAAATAATATCAAAAGGAGTAGTTCCTGCATCATACACAACTTGTGGAGGAGAACCTGGCTCTAAAGAGTATTCTACAAAAGAAGCTCCTCCTCTAAATTGCTCCATTTGACCACCACTTCTATTATTACTCCCACTCCCCTCTACACAACCTGCGATAAAAATCATCATAATTAATCCAATACTTAAAAATACCTTATTAATTTTAGTTTTAAAAAATTGAGTCATTTTATTCCCTTCCTCCTGTTTCAATATTTACTCTTGTATTCCCCGTTGTATAATCAAAGTTAGGATCATCTTCTTTACTAATCCACCAAAATAATGCAATAAATAAAATTAAAATATACAATACAGGGTCTTGAAGTAATCTTAATAACCAATTATCTCCAAATGAACCTCCTCCTCCAAAGTCGAAAAATGCACTTCCCCATTGCCATAATACAATTAATGCACCAATTCCACCAAGAACATAAATTACCAAAGGATTATCCTTTCCTAAGAAATTTGTTAAATCTCTTCCTAGAAGTGCTGCAATAATATATAAACATAAAATTCCAATTGCAAATAGACTCACACCAGGGAATAAAGCACTCATATATGTACCTAATGTACAATATCCTAAATACGCAGAAGTATTAATGTTACAAGTTTGAGAAACTGGAAATGAAACTGAGAATAATGCAAATACAAGAGCAATAATTACTCTTGTTGCTTTATTACCTTTAAACACTTCTGCTCTATTCATAATTGTTAATACAATTGCATAGATTAATAAAAATGGGAAAAAAAATTCTACCCATCCTCCCATTATTAACGAATCTATAAACCCTCTAAAATCTATAGAAGATATGCTATCTAAAATTGGACTACTTGACATATTAAATTATTTTTAAGTAAATTAGTATTTAAATATTTGTCACTATAATAAGTAGTTGTTTTGAAATAAATGAACAAAAGTTAGAATTTTTTTTAAATTTACTTCAAAGTAACACCTATAATTAATAAATAGTAAACTTTAATTACTCAATAGATGGAACAACATAAAAAAATTCAAGCAATTGTATTTAGAAAAAATTCACAAGATTCTCTTGAAATTCTTGCACTTAGAAGAGTAAAACAAAGAGGTGGGAATTGGCAACCAATAACTGGAAATGTTGATTCCAATGAAACCTTTGAAAATGCTTTAAAAAGAGAAATAAAAGAAGAAATTGGTGTAAATAAATTAGGTACCATTATAGATTTAAATTTAGAGTTTGAATTCTCCAAAAACAATAAACAATACTTAGAAAAAGCATTTGCTGTTGAACTTAGTATTGAAGAGAGAATCTCTTTAGAACAAAATCCATCTCTTGAACATGATGACAGTATATGGATTTCATATGATGGAGCATTTGAAATGTTTGATTTCGTACAGCAAAAAGAGGCACTTAACAAATTATATCAAAAATTTTATCATTAACTAAAACATTGTTTTAAGTTATTTAAAATTCATTTTTCTTAAAATCACTTCAATTGATTCATATTTTCATACCCTTCCAATTAGAACATAATAATAAATAAATATATTTTTTTATCTCAACTATGAATACTAAATTACAATCGATTCACAATTTATTTTATCCAAGTTCAATTGCAATTGTTGGAGCAAGTAATGATACTTCAAAAATAGGAGGATTTATGTTTGAACAAATAAAAGACCACCCCTCAATTACTGCATATGCAGTAAATTCAAAAGGAGAAGAAATTCAATCTAGAGAGTCATACAAATCAATTATTGAAATTGAAGACGATGTTGAAGTAGCAATTATCGTAATCCCTAAGCAATTTGTATTAAATATATTACACGAATGTGCTCTTAAAAAAATTTCAAAAGTCGTAATCATTTCAGCAGGATTTAAAGAAGTAGGGGAAGAAGGTAAAAAACTAGAACAAGAAATTACTACATTTTGTAAAAACAATAATATTACATTAATAGGACCCAATTGTCTTGGATTTTTAAACGCTGAATTAAAACTTAATGCATCATTTGCAAAAGATATTCCTCAAAGTGGAGGAGTTGCATTAGTTTCTCAAAGTGGAGCTGTAATTGATGCTATAATTGACTGGTCATTTGCACACAATATTGGATTTTCTAAAATTATTAGTGTAGGTAATATGGCGGGAGTCACTCAACATGATTTTTTAGAGTATTTAATGCAAGATGATAAAACTAAATCAATTGTATTTTATTTAGAAAGTTTAGAAGAAGGTAAAAAATTTCAAGAATTATTAAATAAAACTACTCCTCTAAAACCTGTATTTATTCTTCATCCGGGGAAATCTGTAAATGCACAAAATGCAATTGGGTCCCATACCGGATCACTAGCTCATAACTATGAATTAATTAAAACAATTTATTCTTATTCAAATACAATACTTGTAGAAGGATTTGATGAATTATTTTCACATTTAACTGCTCTTAAAACTAAACTTCCAACTGGAAATAAAATACTTATCATTACAAATGCAGGAGGACCAGGAGTTATTGCAACTGATTGTCTTGATGATTTTAATTTACATAAATACACTCTTACAAATGAAGAAAGAGAATTATTTAAAGAATTACCACAAGCAGCTTCTCTTGAAAATCCAGTTGACATACTTGGAGATGCAGACCCCAAACGATACTCTTATGCTCTAAATACTGCCCTTAAAACTCAAGCAGATGGATTTTTAATATTATTAACACCTCAAATGATGACTAATTCAAAAGCAATTGCACAAGAAATTATTGAACTTGATAAAGAAACTAATAAGCCAATTTATTGCTGTTTTTTGGGTAGTAAAGAAGTTAAAGATGCTCTATCTTATTTTGATTTAACAAATGTTGCATATTTTTCATCTCCAAGAGCTGCACTTGAATCTTATTCAAAATTACTCACATATAACACTTCAAAACCTCTTCTTACAAACTCAAAATCATCACCACAAAGAAATATTGAAGTTCAAAAAAAAGGATTATTAAATCAAGAAGAAACTTTAAAAATTTGTAAACAGTTAGGTTTAAAAACTCCTAAGACGTATTTACTTAACTCAGTTCATGATATTTACACAACTAATTTTGACCCTCATTGTACATACTTTGTAAAAGCAGATAATATTTTACATAAAAAAGATGTAGGAGCAGTAAAACCACATATACAACCTGAAGAATTAGTTCCAACATTAGAAGAGATGTTCTCAACATTTTCAAAAGAAAATCCAGATGTTACTATTATTGTTCAAGAAGAAATTAAAGGAATTGAAGTTATTGCAGGTTTAAAGTGTGATGAGAGTTTAGGTAATTTTTTATTATTTGGTTCAGGAGGAACTGCTGTTGATATTTTTAAAGATATAAGTTTTGCACCAACTCCAATAACTACTGAAATTTCTCAAAAAGTAATTAATTCTACACTTATTTCTAAATTACTCCATGGATATAGAGGAGATGAGGCAGTAAATATTGAAGATTTACAGCAAGCACTTGAAAAAATATCTTACCTTCCTTCAATGTATGAAAATTTAGTAGAAGTTGATTGTAACCCAATTATTGTAAATAAAGAAGGAGCATATTTAGTAGATGTGAAATTATTATTCAAATGAGAATATTTTTACCCTTTCTTCCCCATATACTTCATCATTCCAGAATTTAATTTTTTTAGGCTTAATTAAATACATTTTATAATTATTATCATTTGATTTAAAGTAACTTGAACTAAGATTATTATTATCAAACTTAATTTTATATAAATTAACAGCTTCATCTAATTCCCTATCCTCAGTAATTTCTATGCAAGTTCCTTCACCTTGAATTCCCTTTCTGTTATTTAAGTTATCTTTATCAAACCAAGATACTGAAAATGCAACATTAGAATTATTGAGTAAATCTTTTGAATGCTTAGAATTACTTTCTGAAATGAAGAAAAAATCACACTCATCATTTGAACAATAATATACATTGGTAATCCACAATCTACTATTATAAGTAGAGAATACCAATAACTTTTGAGAATTTAAAAATTCCAATAACTTTTTCATAAAATATAAATACAATTAGATTATTTAAACATTTAGAATTTTTAAATTATATTAAAAAGGTCTCCTTGAATCTTCAATTTCAAATATCTCTGCTAAATTCATTTTAGAATCATAAATTGCATATGAAGCCAATTCTTTATTTGCATATATTGAACCAGGATTGAGAAGCAATACTCCATTATTTTTTTGAATAAATTTTAAATGATCGTGTCCATACATAACTGCATCAAATTGCTGAGATTTTTCTGCAAGGTTTGCAAGTTCAGGAAAATGTGTTAAAAATAATTTCTTCCCATCAATTTCAATTGCTAAAAAAGATTGAGAACTTACAACAGAGTTTTTATGAGAAGAGTTGATGATTTGTGTGATTACTACTTTATCTCCATCATTATTTCCCCATACAAATATAATAGGAAGTTGAAGAGTTTCACAAATTTCTTTAATAATAAAAGGAGAATTGCTATCACCAAGAATAATTAACTTCTCTATATTCTTTTCTTTAAGTTCAATTAATACGTTTCGCAAATTATACCTATTATCATGAATATCTGAAATTACACCTATTTTCATATTTCAATTCAAATATTAAAACTATTTAAAATTTTGTAAATATATTTTATTTATTAAGTGAAATATTAATAATTAAATAATTGAAAGTTCAAAAACTAACTAATTTTAGAAAAAAATATACGACTCTAGTGGGATTCGAACCCACGATCCCTGGCTTAGAAGGCCAGTATCATATCCAGACTAGACCATAGAGTCGTCTAATAAATAAAACACACAAACCATTTAAAAAGTTTATGATTAATTTTAAATTAAAAAAAATAAATCTTTAATAATTTAATTTTGTTCAACTTCAATAACACTAATTTTCATAGGTAATTTTTTACCTGCTCTTTTTAATGCATCTCTTGCATCTTGAGTTTTAGCTTTTGGAACATGTAAATCAAACATTACACTACCTGCTTCAACTCTTGCTGCCATACAAATAATTTTACCAAAGGAGTGTTTCATACCAGTTGATAAACGATCTGCTCCTGCACCTGCTGCTAATGGGTTTTCACGAATTGCATGATGTGGAACAGTTCTAATTCTCATCATAAAACCTTTTTTTCCAAGTTCTCTTTCAAGTCCTCTTAAAGCTGCAATTCTTGCACTCTCTAAAGCGTGAGCTCTTACATTTCTAAACTCTTTACAAACAAGTTGTAAATGAGCATCAAATTGTTCAGCTCCTCCTTTAACATCTCCCATGTTATACTTGATTACTTTCTTACCAGGTCTAGTTTTTACAAAAGCTTTACCTCTTACTTTTGAAAATCTAGTATAAGGTCTCTCAATAGTTCTATAAGCACACCACTTTCTTAATTTTGCCATTTTTCAAGATTAATTTTTAACCTCCACTCTTTGACCAATTGCTTGACCAGGCATTCCTCTTTCAAATAAAACTCTCATTGCTCCTGAGTTACCATGAGTTGATCTAATTTCACCTGAAATTTGTTTTTTATCTTTACCTTCACAAGTATATACTACTTTTTTACCTACTAATGATTGAGCTTTTTCCTTAGTCATACTAGGAGCTGTAATAATCATTTGATTAGTAGTTTGAGTTTTTCTTCCCCTTTTAAAGTTTACAATAATAGCTTCCATTTTACTTCATATCCTCCTTAGTATCTTGAAGCAACTTTCTACCTTGTGCAGTTAACACTTTACCAGCTTTTCCTTCTTTATTAGCTTGAATTAAACCTGATTCTTCTAATTGTTGAAGTACTTTTCTAATAATATTTCTTGAACCTGATTTTTTAATATCTGGTTTATAACCCCTATTTTGTTTCCCACCATATTGTTTAGCTAAACTATTAGTTCCAACAGGTCCAAACTTTGCAACTTTTTTTAAAACACTCGCACTTCTAATTATCCACCAATTATCTTGTACAGGAGGTCTTTCTTTATGCACACCAGTTTTTACAAATTTTGCCCACTCCGGTGCTTGAATTGCCTTATTTTTAGTTAATTCTTGAATTAATTTATCCATTCTTCTTATCCTCCTTCTCTACTTTATCACTTTTTTTTTCAGTAGTTTTTTCCTCATCTTGTTTTGATTCTTTCTCTTCAACTTGTGCATCTACTACTTCTTTATCAGAAATAGCTGGTGCAGCAACTGATGCATTATACAATGCTCTTTGTGAATCTACTCCAAATTCTTTTAAGTTTACAAGCACTTTTTCTTCAGATCCATCATTGAATCTTAGAGCAATTACTTCAACTTTTCCAGGAGGATGTTTAGAACCTCTACTCCAAATATGCTCATTTAACTCAGCACACACAATTACGTTCTCACATTTCATATGTTTAGTTATGAAATCTCTAAGAACAGCAACAGCCTTTTTACTTCTTCTCCATTTAGGAGCTGATACAAATCTTCTCCTAAGTGGGATAATATATTCTCGTTTTAGCTCTGCCATTTTACGATTACTTATAACTAACAAATATTCCTTTTTAAAGGTTTAGATAATAGATTTTAATAACTACACAATTTTATTAAAATACAACTAGAATTTTAACTAAATTTTATAAATCAAAATTAATTATAACAATTAGAAATGGTTTTATCAGTAAGTGCAAATAGATCTGAGTTATTAAAATTAAAAGATAGAAGTAGAACTGCTCAAAAAGGGCATAGTTTACTTAAAAAAAAAAGAGATGGATTAATCATCGATTTCTTTAAACTTTTAGAACATTCAAAAGATGTAAGAGCTGAGATGAATGAACTATATAAAAAAGCTCAAAAAGAATTAAAACTTGCAAGAATTAATTCATTTGAATTAGAACTTAAATTACTTGCAAAAGGAGCTCAAGGAAGAGCAACAGTTGATTTTCAAAGCAAAAACATAATGGGTTTAAGTGTCCCACAAATTAAATCACTCTTTGAGAAAAGAAATTTTATTGAACAAAAAAAAACACCTTTTGCATCATTGTATATTAGAAACACAATCTCTTCATATGATGAATTACTTGAAAAAATAGTTCAAGTTGCTGAAATTGAAACTGCATTAATTAAACTATTAAAAGAAATTGAAAAAACTAAAAGAAGAGTAAATGGACTTGAGTTTTCAATTATACCTGAATTACAAGACACTCAAAAATATGTACAATTAGTACTAGATGAACAAGAAAGAGATGCATTAATTGCTCTTAAAAAAATTAAAGCTAAAATTGACAAGAAAAAATTAAATTAAAAAAAAATTTAATCTATATCAAATTACTTCTAAGTTATTTTAAAAAAAATTTAACTTTAAAAAAAATGATTTTAGAATTTAAAAAATAATTAGAATAAATAAATTCAATTTTACTTCTTCATAAATCTTCGTAGTAATGAAAAATCTCCTCATGCAGGAATAACTATTCCTGCTGACCTTTGTATAAGACATTCGTTACAAAGTAACTCAATCTCATTAATTATTAAAAATAAAAAATAAAACTATTTTTTCATAAATCTTCTCAATAATGAAAAATCTTCCATACTCTCCCTACTTAATTGCTGATAGAATTGATATACAATCATCACAAGTAATAAAATTCCAGTTCCCTGAGTAAGAGCTGAGAACATATCTGCAAATGCTGCAAGTAGACCTACTCCAATACCACCCATAATAGTTAATGGGCCAATATATCTCTCAAGTAGTCTCTCAATAATTCTTACATCTTTTCTAAATCCAGGAATTTGTAACCCTGAACTTACAATTTGTTTTGCTTGAGAATAAGGATCCATTCCTGCTGTTTGAACCCACAAGTATGCAAAGAGTGTCGAACCACCAATCATAAGAAGAGCATATAATAATGCATGCCAATAAGTCATAAATAATGATAAATCTGTACTTGGATCTAAAAAATTAACCGGGGTGAACCAAAGAGCCATTCCAGAAATAGGATTTCCTGCAGGATCATGTTGTCCAAAAATATTTGTAGATACAAAATTTCTAAATGCACTTGCATCATCAGGATTATTTGGTTCAACTGCTAATGCTAACAATGACACATTTGCTAAAATTGCTGAAATAAAAATAACTGGAATTACTCCTGCATAGAAAAAATTTAAAGGCCATTTATAACTTTGACCTCTTACTTTACCAAATGAAAGAGGAATTTGAACATTTACGGCTTGAAAAAATACAATGATAAGTAAAAGTGCTATTGTAACAGCAATTGGTAATAATACATCATTTGATAGTTGAAGCCATTGAGTATTAATTATATATATGAAAAATAAAAATATTTTTCCAATAGGATTTTCCCCACTACCTGGGAAAAATTCAGCACTTGCTGTAAATGGTGAAAATAATTGAACAAATACTGCTGCTCCAATACCTGCTGCAATAAATATACTCACACCTGACCCAAACCCCCATTTTTTTACAATTTCATCTAAATAAAATATAATTAAACCTCCTAAAATCAATTGAAGTACAATCAAAAAGAAACTATTAGCAATAGTGGGATCTGCCGAGAGCCCTCCCAATTGTACAAATATGAAAGCTTGAAGTATAATAAATACAAAAGTTAAAATCTTGTGAGTACCATGATAAATAAACTTTCCATCTTCTGTATTCATATCAAAATTTAAAATTCCAGCTCCTTTAAACAATTGAAGCATAATTGAAGCAGTAACAATTGGACCAATTCCTAACGTCATTAACGTTCCAATACTTGCTCCAAAAAGTAATTCTAATCTTTGTAGTTGTTGAGCAACTTCTCCTTGAATTCCATATAAAGGTATAGCTGATAAAAATAAGAATAAAAATAGTATACCTAATGTCCATGTTAATCTTGTCTTCAAATCCCTCTTTTTTTCAGGTGATTTCACCTCAGGAATATGCATAAGTAAATTTCTATAAAAAGACATATTAAAATAAAAATAATATCAGTATTTAAAGTTTTTGTTATTATCTAAAAAATACATCTAAAGAAGCATTTAAAAATATAACAAATAAATTAATAATGTCATTTAAAATTTAAAAAAACTTTGATAATAAGTCAAAATCAATTATCTAGAATGTTAAAAATTACTTGTGATTATTTTAAAAAAAAGGAGGTGATCCATCTGCAGGTTCCCCTACAGATACCTTGTGACGACTTAACCCTCCTTACTGAGCTCAGACTTGATACTTCCAAGATGAAAGAACCTCGTCTCAACCCAATTTGGCTGGTTTGACGGGCAGTGTGTCCAAGGAGAATGGACATATTCACCGGACGCTGATAACGTCCGGTTACTAGCGATTCCAATGTCACGAGGCTGAGTTGCAAGCCTCGATTTAAACTAAGAATAGGTTTCGAGATTAGCTTCCCCTTTCGGAGTTGCGACCCATTGTCCTATCCGTTGTTGCGCACTTGTAGCCCAGGAGATTCGGGCTATACAGACCTGCCATGGCCCACACCTTCCTCCTTGTTTCCAAGGCAGTCTCTATAAGGTGCACCCAACGACTGGGTTAGCAATTATAGACATGGGTCTTGCTCGTTTCCTCACTTAAGAGGACACCTTGCAGCACGAGCTTATGGCGGCCATGCAGCACCTCTCAGCGTGTTAGGTAAAACCTTTAATCTGACCTTCATCCTGCTGTCGCCCCTGGTGAGGTGTTTGGTGTAGAATCCAATTAAACAGTACGCCGCACCGCTTGTAGTACTCCCCCGGCAATTCCTTTAAGTTTCGGCCTTGCGGCTGTACTCCCCAGGTGGCGGGTTTAACGCCTTCGCTGCTCCCCTGCGAAATCTCAAAGATTTCGCAAAGCATAACCCGCAGAGTTTACGGCTAGGACTACCCGGGTATCTAATCCGGTTCGCTCCCCCAGCTTTCGTTCCTCACTGTCAGATCCGTCTTAGTGTGATGCCTTCGCCTTAGTTAGTCTGAAAAGGATTATAACATTTTACCGCTACCCAATTCATACTTCACACCCCTTCCGGTCTCAAGTCATGCAGTATTTCTTGCAGATCTAAGTTAAGCTATAGATATTTAACAAGAAACTTACATAACCAGCTACGAACACTTTAGACCCAGTAATCATGATCTCCACTTGTGGCGCCGGTATTACCGCGGCTGCTGGCACCGGTCTTGCCCACCACTTATTCTTAATACACATTACGTATCAAAAAAGCCTATCTTTTGGATAAGCACAAGGAGTTGCCTTATCACACTTTCGTGCATTGTAAAGGTTTCGCGCCTGCTGCACCCCTTAGGGCTAGGACCCTTATCTCAGTGTCCTTCTGGAGGTCATTGCTCTCACAACCCCTACCGATCTTAGACTTGGTGAGCCATTACCTCACCAACTATCTAATCGGCCGCCATCTCATCTTGTCTTCATTATTCCAACATTCCAGTTTAGAATAACTATGTCTTTTATACTCAGTTTCCCAAGTTTATTGAACACAACAAGGCAGATTAATGACGTGTTACTCAGCCTTCTGCGATTGATACAAGTACCAATTCACTTTCATGGCTTAATCCAACTCCTCTAGCGGAAATCTCACGCAGGATCAACGTGAATTATTTATTGCTATAAGTTTGTACTACTGCTATTTTCGTCAATCACAAACAACACATGCGTTTGTTTGCTCACAAGTATATAGTACAAACTAGATTTGGTTTATAAATGTTATCCTAGTGTGAAATCTTATTCAACTTTAGATTTATAAATAAAAAAATTAAATATAATAACAATAAGAATTGAAATTACGACTAAAATTATTGAAATTAAAATTAATGAATATTCTAATGCAAATTTATCTATTAAAATACCTGAAACAAATAATAATAATGAAGCAAATATAGCTTGGAAAAAAGAAAATAAAGAATGAATTGAAGCTTGGATTTTTTCATTTGAACTTTGAGTCTGAATTTTTTCAGATATAAGTATATATAATAAACTACCAATTGACTACATAACACCCATTACTAAAATAACTATGAGCCAATGCATTAAGATTACAGCTATCAAACAACTAAACCAAACTACTACCACCACAATGAATAAATTCTCCTCAAAAAAAGTAATTATCTTTGATGAATTCCAAACAATCAATGATTGTATTATAGTTGCTAATGCAAAAATAATTCCATAAATCTCAATCCCAAAACGCTCTTTTATCAAAGGCTGATTAAATAAATCCCCAAAAATAGAAATCAGTCCTCCAAATATTATTGAGAATAGAAGAATAAAAACCAAATATTTATTTTTAAATAAACATATTATTGGAAATTTAAACATTGAAACTATTTCAAAATATAGCCGAGATAATTTCAAGTTTTTCTTTTTAACTTTTTTAATAATTTTTGAATTTTGTAAATTAAAATCAATATTTAAACTTTCTTTAAGTAAAAAAGTAATTACTAAACTTGAAACTGCAAACGTAGCACTTACAATATAAGGTACAACATAGTTTATATTGAATAAAAATGGAGCAATTAAATTAGTTACAACACCAGTTACAACCAAGTAAACTTGAATTTTGGATAAATAAAACGAAAATTGATTTGAATTATCAACATAATTTTAAACTCTCATATAACAATGATTCTTCAGCACCTGAACTAAATGAAGATCCTAAAATTAAAAATAAAAAGCCTAATAGAAAAGGAATAAATGAAGTTCCAAATATGAAAAATAACATACAAATTGAATAACATACATACGATAACTTTAAACTTATTACCCTTCCATAAACATCTGCAAATAAACCTGTTGGATATTGAAATATAATAGATGCCAAAACAGGTACTGCTAAAAGTAATCCAATTTGAGAATAAGAATTAATGAATATTTCTAAAAATAAAATGTTAATTACTGCAAAGAAAAATACAAATCCTTTCAAACCAGCAAGAAGTTGAATCAATAAAATATTTCTATTGAAATAATAAATATTTATCATTACGTATATTTAAAATAAAATACTTATTAAATTTTGTAATTACAGTATAAAAAATCATTATACAAAATATCTCTTCAAAATTTATAAATCATAATTTGAGAGAATTTGTTCCTCTGACTACTTTTTACTAAAGTACTCAAAAAATATAACTTTGCCATCTGGCAATATCTGTGATTCAAAAATTAAAATATAAATTAATTATAATTTTAAACTATTTCTTCCCTCAACTACTTTTTACTAAAGTACTCAAAAAATATAGCTTTGCTATATGAAAATTTATACTTTTAAACTATTTTTTCTCCAACTTCTCTTCATACTCATCTGAGAAGGATGCACTCTTTTACCTTTTCCAAATTTTTTAATAATAGCAAACATTGGTGCCCATCTTGTTTGAGACTTAGCACTAATTAGTCTTGCTTTTTTTGCAGGATGTTTATATCTTGTCATTTTTTCTTTATATTAGATTATTTTAGATTATTTTCAAATCCCTACTCTTCTCCCTCAACTGCAGGATTATTTCTCTTAGCAATATGCTTTGGAACTAAACTCTCCATTACATCTTGACTCTCATACACATATACAATTATATGAATTGTTTGTGACCCATAATGAGATTTAATTTCTTGAATTGAAACTAACTTCTCATCAGCTTTTAATTGTTTAACAATTTGAGTTTTCAACTCTTCTCTTGAAGGTGTTGAACTTGATTGTATTTCAAATACATACTCAACTCTATCAAGTAATTTATTTTCAACTTTACTAACTTCTTTCATTTTTATTTTATTAATTTTATATTTGAAATTTTAAAAATCAACATCTACAAATCTATTTTCAATAGACTTTCTTGCAATTTCCTTAATTCCAGATTTCGTAATAACTTTTGCAATATACCCTCCTCCAGACATATTATCATTCTTAAAAGATGCTAAAAAACCTCTTTCAACTAATTCTTGAGCCTCTTTTACACTCATATTTGGTTTATAAAATGTATCCAGAACACCTTTTACATATGCAGAACCTGATCCATCAACCACATATCCATCATGAGGTAATATTGTTCCATCAGGACTTAAATTAAATAACTGAGCACCTTTTGAGGAATCAAATCCACCTAAAATAACACTCACAATTGAACCCATCTGTCTAAGCATTGAGTACTGAGTTGAATTAATAAGCATTGCAGCTTCAATAACATAAGACTCTCGTTCATTTTTAAGTTTTGATAATTTCAACTCACCTTGCATTGCTCTCATTACACGTTGATTATCAGCAGCATGACCTGCTGTTGTTGCAACAATATTTGATGATAACTCATACACTTTAGTTGCTGCATCTGATGCAATAAATCCCGCAGTAGTTCTTCTATCTGCAGCTAGTATTACTCCATCTTTACATAACAAACCAATACAAGTTGTTCCTGTTTTAACTTTTTCAACCATTTTTTTATATTTTTTATAAATTTAATAAAATAACTCTACTTAGCAGCAGCAGCCATTTTCTCAATTTCATTTCTTCTTGACATTGCAAGTGAATTTCCTGTCCAATTATAACAATCCATAATTTCATCAACAAGAGTATCTTTTAATTTTGCAGTTGAACCAAACGCTTTGTGTGTTGCTCCTTGTGCAATATATCTAAGTACTAAATCAACTCTTCTTTGAGGTCCAATATCAACTGCTTGAGCATATCTTGCACCTGATCTTTCAATTGTAATTACTTCTTCTCTTGGAGCTGCATTTTCAATTGCTTTAACAAGTACTTGAATTGGATTTAATTTAGTTCTTCTCTCTAATTCCTCTAAAACTGAATACATAATTGTAGCATGAGTCATAGCTTTTCCAGTATTATAACCTGAAGTAAATTTATGTTTTTTACCTTTATGACCACACACTGCAAGTCTAATCATTAATCTCTCAATAATATTTACTTTAGTTTTATAAAAAGGAGTATTATGAAAGTATCCATTAGTTTTAGGAACTACAATTGGTTCTATATTTAAATAACCAATAAGTCCTTGATCTTGAATCATTACATCATCAAACGACCATCTATTAAATAATTTTAATTGCTGATTTGCCATTTTTTATATAATTACTTTCTCGCCCTCTCAATTTTACCTTTAACAAGTGCCTTTAAAGATTGCCCATTTACTTTAATAACTTTTCTTCTAATACCTGGAATATCTCCTTTAGCTTTTCCTTGAATTCCACCAATTCCTTCAATAACTACTTCATCGTGTTCATTTACAAACTTAGAAGCATTATTTCCAGGTAAAAAAGCACCAACAGTTTTTCCATTTTTAGATAATTGAACAGTTACACACTTTCTAAGAGCTGAATTTGGTTGTTTAGCACCTTTTTGTGTTTTTTCAATTACAATCCCTTTTGCTTGAACTGAATTTCCAAGTGGGTCATATTTTGCTTTTTTAAGTAAATCTACTTTTTTTTTCTTAAAAGTTTTTCTCTTTGCAATCATCTTCTTTGCTGCAAATAATCCATTAGTTTTTCTTGACATCTTTATTGAACCTCCTTACTCACCCAAACAGTTGATACTGCAAATGGTTTTGATAACTTTCTTCCTAACTCATTATTATCAATTGCTACTTGTTCAACTTCAATTCCATTTAATTGAGCATAGTATGATAACTTTTGTTGTGTTAGTTCATCACAATTACTAGCAAAAAACACTTTTACAGCTTTTGCATTTTTAAGTGCTTTTTCAGCAACTTTTGAACCACAGTGTAATCTTAACTCTCTTTGAAATGAAAGAAGCTCTTTAATTGCTCCATCTTCTTGTTTTTTATCTTTAGTTCTTTTAACAAAAGACTTTGTAAAACCTTTCAATTCATTAGATGGTGTTACACTTTCTTGATAACTATCTTGTAAATCCATTTTTTAATTACGATTTTAAATAGAAGAAGAATGATACTCTTTGTTACACTTTAATAACAAAAATTTCTAAAAAAGAGCACTCCACATATATAATATATGCTTCTCATCTCTTCTTCTTAACAAAAGAAAAGAAATAAGTATTTATAAAATTAAGTAGTTAATACTTAGCCTACAATCATCCAAATTATAGAAAATACAACTGTTAATGCTAAATGAATATAAGGTGCAGAAATTAATAATACCTCTAAATTATTAGATTTATTCTTCTTTAAAACATACGTTAATAATGATGCGAAATAAGTTATAGGATATGACATTGAAAGTATTAAAAATAATGTTGCAACTAATGCATTTAAATCAAAACTTTCTCCTCCAACTGCTGCAAGAGACATAATTCCTGCAATAAATACTAATGGATATATTAAGAGTAATGAACCTGAAACTATAAATGAAACTATTGGAATTAATTTATTCATTAATATCTTAAAACTTATATGCTTAAATATATTTGCACTACTTAAAAACTTCAAAAAAAAGAAATATTTATAAAATGAATGATAATTATTATACTTATCCCCCTGTGGTGTAGTCCGGCCAATCATTTCGGCCTTTCGAGCCGAGGACCTGGGTTCGAATCCCGGCGGGGGGGCTAATTTATTTTTCTAAACTTAAATTTTAACTCTATAATAAAGTATACTATGAGCTGTTAGCTCAGTCTGGTCAGAGCAGTGGACTCTTAATCCAAAGGTCGCGGGTTCGAATCCCGTACGGCTCGTATGTTTTAAATATATTGCAACTATTTTACTTACTAAAATTAAGATATACTCCTTTTAAAGAATACATAACTATTTTAAAAAAAATATTTTATAATAAAATATATGAATATTTCACTCTTTGACTTTGAACAAAAATTTAAATCAATTACCATAATCTCTTTAAAAGACTGCTCTTCAAAAGATTATAAAGAGTCTAGATATACAATACTTGGATATAGAGCAGATGATATAAAATCATTTATCTACAAACCATATTTAGAACTAGAAACTAAATCAAAAATAGAGTTTTTAAATTCTATTATATTATATTCTAAAATTAGTGAGAGTGTAAGTTGGGCATTGTATAAATTAGAAGAATTTAACATTGAGGAATTAATTCAAAATAAAAATATTCTTCTCAATTGGGCAAATATAATTGAAAACTGGTGGCATTGCGATCAACTAAGCTCAATATATAACCAAATATTAGATAATCATCGTTTATTTTTCAAAGAACTACAATCATTTAATTCATTTTCATATCCTTGGCATAGAAGACTCTCTGTAACATCTCTATATTACTATGCAAAAAATTGTAAAAAACCTCTTCCACTTGAGATGACACTCCCACTTATTGAAAGATTATTGTCTGATGAACATTATTATGTTCAAAAAGCAGTTGGATGGACACTTAGAGAAATGAGTCAAATTAATTATGAGCACACACTTAAATTTTTAAAAATTCATGCAAAACACATTGCACCTGCTGGATTTAGTACAGCTCTTGAAAAAATTAAAGAAAAAGATAAAACATATATTAAAGAATTAAGAAAAAAAGATAACTCAAATCCGCATGAATTTGAAGCACACCATACACCTTTTTCAATTTCATCACACAAATTAAAAGAAGATATTCACAATCATTTGCGAAATTAATTAAAAATGAAAACATTAAACATAATACTAACTCTAATTTTATTCATCACTTCAATAATAAAAAGTGCATATGCAATCCCACCTCCTGAATTTTTTATTGCATTTTTTAATATGATGTTACAATTTTTAGGACTTGTTTTTGCTATTTTTTTAGGATGGTTATACTCATTTTTTAAATTTTTTAAGTTTCATAAAAAAAGAATTTTAATATTAACATTAAGTATTATTTTATTTTTAATAATCATTATTGTGGGAATTTCATATTATAATTTTAAAGTACAAGAATCTGAGCAAGAATGGAACTCTCAAATCCAAAATGAAATTTCAAGTTCTATTCAAGAAACACTTATGTTAATGGAAAATTTAACCCCTGAAGAAAAGAAATTGTGGAGTAGTCATGAACAAATTTCAAATTTAGTTATTGAAGAAGTTACATTTAAAAATCCTCAACTTGATAAACAAATAATCTCAAATGATTTTATTGAAAATATTGGAACTTATGAAGATTTAAATATCCTAATTTTAGATATAAGAGATAACATTTCATTTCAAAGAGGTAAATTTAAAGATTCTCTTCATATCAAACTTGCAGATCTAGTTTCAGGAGGATGGGAAAATTTAAGTTTAGAAGAATATGATTATGTATTTTTAGTATGCTATGCTGGAACAAGTGGTTATTTGGCAACTGAATTTCTAACTAGTAAAGGATTTAACAATATTTATTATTTTAAAAATGGATTATTAGAATTTACCCAACATCAATTATTTAGAGAACTATATGAAGGTGAATTTGTTTTAAGTTTTCCAGCTAATCAAAATTCATTCTTAACATTACAAGAATTTAATACTCTACAAAATAATGATGAAATTGTTTTACTTGATATTAGACCAATTACTAAATTCATTAATGAACCAATTAGTCAAAATGCTCATTATTTTTTTTATGAAGCAATGACCACTAAACAAGTTGATATATTTTTTTCTCAGTTTGAACCAAATACTCAGTTTATTTTATATTGTGATTCAGGTCTTACTTGCTGGCTTACAGGAGTAATTTTTTATGAGCTTCAAAATAGAGATTTTCAATATAGAGGAAGATTTACAACTAATGAAGAACTTTTATTGACATATAGAAATGGTCAAAGTATTTCAAATGAAAATTATCAAAGAGTAATTCAAAGTCTAAATAACAATGGAAGAATCAAATAAATTTAAATATCTTAACATTGCAAAAAATAAAGGAATTAATGTGCCAGATTTAATATATATTAATTTTGAAAATTATAATCAAGACACTGTCAAATTATTTCTAAAAAAATCCTCTTCAAAATATTTTATTATTAGAAGTGCAATTCAAGTTGAAGATTCTATTTCAAAGTCATATGCAGGACATTTTTATAGCTCTTCTAAAATTAGTAAAGAAAATATTTTAAAAGAGTTATTAACTGTAAAAAATAAAAATGAAGAACTCATTACAGAATATAATTTAGATTTAAAAGTCACACTATTTATACAAGAATTTATTGATTCAAAAATTGGAGGAATTTCTTTTTTTCCTTGGAAATATTATTCAAAACATTTTTTAACCAATATTTCAACAAGTGGGATTCAAAATTGTGTTAATGGAGTTGATTCAACATCATATCTAATTTCAATAGACAAATTATTTAAAATTTCAAAATATGAAGATTCACTAAATTTAATTGATGAATTTATTAAAGAAAAATTAATTTCATTAATCTTAAAACTTAAAGAAATTTTTTCATTTAAATTTGATATTGAATGGATTTATTACAATAAACAAATTTATTTAGTTCAAATTAGACCTGTGACAATTGAGCCCTCATCAATTCTAAATGAAAATGAGAATATTAAAAAATACAATATTACTCAATTAAACAAAAATTCAACTCAATTAGAAATGAATTGGCAATTTACTCAATTTAGTGAAAATCTTGGAATTTTATCGCCTCTTTCATTTAGTTTAATACAAAAATTATTCAATGAATCAAATACGTATTTACAAGAAATCAATTTTAAAGCTTTAAATAGTAATTATCTTCATAGATTAACAAATGGCCAAGTATTAGTTAATGTTGATAAATATAATTCAAATTTTAATAATTGCTCTATTTTTTCTGCATTTTTAAGAGGTCTTAATAATTATAAGCAATTAAATTTAATTAATGAGTTTATTGAAAATTACTTGAAATCTCAAAAATCCAAATTTAATTATAATCTGATCGTAAAAATATTTGGATATTGGCAACAATCTATCATTTATTCATATGGATTTAAAGAAAAATTTAATTCTAATTATTACTCACATAATGAATATGAGTTAACAAATATATTTCCCCTTCCAACTCCCTCTTTTAAGTATTTAAAAAATTGGAATCTAGTTAAAAATTTATTAAAATTACTATTTCTATTTGAACTCAATAAACTTAAAATTGAATTACAAAAGTCAAATTTTGATTTTCAATTTTTAGAATTTGATTATTACTTACAAATTAGACATAATTCTTCTCATTTCTCATCATCTCTAAACACTAGTAAAATTAGAGAAAATTATATTAAAGATTTGGAACTTGGAGTATTTGATATTGAGTTTTTTTTGGAGAATTCTAATCAAAAAGTTAAAAGTTCATTAAATTCTAAAAAAATAAAATCAATTAAAGGTGAAGTTATTGTTATTAAAAATTCTAATTTAAATTTAGAACAATTACATATTACTTTAATTCCAAAGTCTGAAAAAAAAATTCTAATTTCTAAATATTTTAAAAATGAATGGATTTCACAAATTGAAAATTTTAAAGCAATAATTCTAGAATTAGGAGGTGAACTCTCACATAGTGCAATAGTTGCAAGAGAAAAAAATATTCCATATGTTATACAACAAAAAGATATTACTTCAAAATTTAAAACTGGAGATTTAATTTATTACAATTCTAAAACTAGCTCTTTTGAGAAAAAATAACTTAACTTTTTAAAAGTTGAATTTCTAATTACTTATATGAAAATAGGAATAATAATTGGAAGTCATAGAAGTGAGTCACAATCAAGTAAAGTTGGAAAATATATTAAAAAAGAATTAGTAAAATTATATTCAAATACTGCTTCATTCTACACACTTGATTTGAGAAATAATCCTCTTCCTTTATGGAGGGAAGAAAAGTGGCAACCTGAGAGTGATATGCAAAAACTATGGGAACCTTATTCTGAAGAACTCAAAACTTGTGATGGATTTATAGTAATTTCTCCTGAATGGGGAGGAATGGTACCAAGTGGACTTAAAAATTTCTTTTTATTATGTGAATCACAAGAACTTGCACATAAACCCGCGTTATTAGTTAGTATAAGTGCTGGGATTAATGGAGTATATCCAATTAGTGAGTTAAGAATGAGTAGTTACAAAAATACATATATTTCATATTTACCAAGTCATATAATTGTAAGAAATGTAGGAGATGTTCTTAATGAAGAAGAATCAATAAATGAAAGAGATAAAAGTATTCGTGAGAAAATTTGGTATGAATTAAATATATTTACTCATTATGTTAAAGCATATAAGAAAATAAGACAAGAAGGAGAATTTGATTTCAAGAAATATCCCTTTGGAATGTGAAAATTCCCCCGAAGAGAATGTCTAAAAAAGTAAAGCTAAAATGCCCTAAATGTAATTACACATCGAGGTTTAGTAAAGATAAATTGAAAGATCCTAGAAATTTGCCTTGTTCAAGTTGTAGTTTTAATTTAAATAATGAATACTTTAAATTTGTGTTAACTAAATATTTATGATAAATAAAGTATGAAATTACAATTTAAATTTTTGATTTCTATTGTAAACTTTAAACTTAGACTTTATTACCATTAATTCTTCTTCCAATCTACTAAATATTGCATCAATTTGTTCTTCATTAAACTCATAAATAACTTTATTTGATAAATTAGATAATATTCTAAGTTCTTCTAATATTTTACTAACCCTTTTTTCTGCAAGTCTTTTAAATTTCTCTTGCTTATTCTCCAAATTTATTTTTTTATTGAAAATCTCATTATTTTTTTCCTTTTGATAATTTCTAGATAGTATATTCATTTTAATTATCCTCCATAATACTTTTTGTTAAACACTCCTCCTCAAGTGAATTCAATACACAGTTATTTGTTAATTCTAAAACTTCTATAACTAAATTTAATGATGCAGAATTTTCAATTGTAATTCTTTTTAATTTATAATCAATTATTTTTTTACTAAATAACTGCTTTAGTTTTCTTATTTCTTCTAATTTTGTATTAGTTTCCATTTGTAATTATATTAGTGTTTAAAAGTATTAAAATTAATATTGTAACAAAAAAAAGAAACTAATATATTACAATTCAATATACCAATAAATATCTTTTTAAATTATGAACTTAATATATAGTTTATGACTAACTTAAACTTTGATAATTTTGGTTTTATTTTAAATAATAAAGAAGTTTTAGAATTTTTCAATAACAATATGAAAACATTATCACGAGAGTTCTCAAAGAAAGATATTAATAACTACTATAAAATATTTTCAAAATTAATTAAAAAAAATATTATTTTAAGAATTAATAGTACTAATAAATATTTACTTTCATCTCAATATCATCTATTTCTAAGCAATAACTATAATTTAAATAAAGTTAAAGAGATTTATGAAAATAAGATTGAAGAAAATAAAAAATACAATAATAAAATATGTGAAAAAGATAGGATTAAAAACAAGAATCTTTCTAAAAAAGTTTCAAATAGCTTGAGTGATTCAAAAATAAAACCATTCTTTGAAAAATTTACACATATAACTGATGAAACTCTTAATCAATTCTTAATTGAAAATATTTTATATACCAACAATAAAAACAAAATTAAAAAAGAAATTCTAATTATTATATATCAGTTAAATTTTGAGTATTTCACTAAAAAAATTATTTATAAATGTCATAAAAAAATTTTCTCCGTTAATATTAAAAAAGATAATTTTGATAAAATATTTCAAGAGTTGAAATACGGTTGTAAGGACCATGAAATATTGATAAAAAGTTTAAATATGAATAATAGATATAAAATTTTTACAGTAACAGAAGCAAGCAAAAAAATTAAAAATATAAATTTATTTTAAAAACAAAGTTATAATATACTTATATGTCTGACAAATATTTTTATTGTAGTAATTGTTATTTAAAATATGGATACTCAAATTAATGCTAAACTATTTGAAAAATCTTATGCTAAAATCCATTCTCCAACATATCATATTTATGTATTAGAAAATCCTCTTCAAAATGCCTTTATTAATATAGTTGATGAAGATGAAATTACTTGTATTACAACACAAGAAATTGAAAATTTTAAAGAAAAAAATGAAAATTGGATTCGAGTTAGCATCTTCATAGATGCTCCTCCACAAAGTAAAGGAATTGCAGCCATATTAACACATCAATTTGCAACATATAACATAAGTATTGTACCTATTGCTTCATTTTCAAAAGCACACATATTTATTCAAAAAAAAGATTTAAATTTAGCAAAGAAATGTCTAAAAAGTTTAAATATTACAATAATATAATCCTACTCTCTTCCTTCACTAAGCATCCCACACGCAGCTTCAATATCTTCTCCCATATTAAATCTAATAAAACATTTATACCCTTTATCTCTAAGGGCTTGTTTAAACTCTTCACATCTTTTCATACTTGAAGCATAATATGTTATATCATTAATTTTCATAGAACCATTGAGTGGAATTAAATTAAAATTTATGTTTTGTTCAAAGTCAATTTGAAGTAATGCATTTAAATCTTCTTCTAAATCGGTAAAATGTTCAATCATAATATACTCAATCATCATTCCTGCTTTTCTTTGTCTTGAATACTCATTACATACTTCAACTAAATCTGTTATTGGAAATGGTTTTAAATATGGCATCAAAATATCTCTTTTTTCTTGAATTGCACTATGAAATGAAATTGCTAAATGAGATGGAAAATTTGTATTTACATACTCCTTCATTTTTGGTAAAATTCCTGAAGTAGAAATTGTTATTTTTTTATAAGGATATGAGTATTTTGAATTCAAGAACTTAATTGATGAAATTACATTTGTATAATTATTAAACGGCTCACCCATCCCCATAAACACAATTGAAGTGATATGTTGATGAGCATAAATTTGATTTTGTTTTGAATATTCTTTGAGATAGTTAAATGATTCTTCAAATTGTGCTACTATTTCTCCTTGAGTTAAATTTCTAATAAAACCCATCTTAGCAGTTAAACAAAATTCGCAACCCATAGCGCATCCAACTTGAGATGAAATACATAAAGTAGTTTTATTATTTTTAAGAGGAATTAATACACAATGAAAACCTTCTTTAAACATAAGTTTTATTGTATTATCTTTAGAAGTTTCAATACTCTCAATAGTAGGAGATGACATTTATATTATAATTAAAACATATTTCAATTAAAAAGAGTTTGGTTATTTATTATAAATTAACTCTTTTTTTTTTAATCATCTCTAATACTTTTTCAAATAATTGTGCTTGACATATTGCATCATATAAAGCATGATGCTCTCTTTGATTTTTAAAGTCTATTGTTATATCTTTTAATGTTCCAGAAGTATCTTTAATAACTCCTCTATACATTGAATTCATATCTTCACTTCTATTTCCAAATGGACTTTCATCTAAAAAATTATGAAAATACCAGTTTGAAAATTGTCTATCAAAACCAATTGGAGCTGCTGCTTCTACTTGAGCATTTTTTGAAGATTTAACTTCACTTAACCAATCTCTATACTCCTGCATTGCTAATTTAGGATCTTGAGCTTCATCCATTAATAACTCTAATGTTCTTTTAGGATTAAATAATGGACTTCTTGAATTAAACTCATCTCCTCTTTCTTTTAATAAATCTAATTCTAAACAACCAATTCTAAGAGCATTATCTTGAAAATTAATATTTAAAGGTTTAATTTCTCTATAAAATTGTTCACTTATATCTCCAACTACACATGCTCCTAATGAGAGCATTGAATATTTTGCAGGAATTGGTCCTGATGCTTCAATATCAAAAGAAATATATTGTTTATCTGTATTATTACGTACCACATTACTGTTATATGATTTTAAGATATATAAATCTAACTACAGTACTAATTTGTAATCTGGAAAACAACTCTCTTCTCTATCATCCTCTTCAAAACCAAATTTTCTAAAAAAACCTAAGCTTTCTGCTTTATTTAAAACAATTGAAGAATAACCTAAATTTCTAGCTGTTTCAATTAAATATATCATTACCTGAGTTCCTGCTCCTTTTCTTTTATTTTCTACTCTAATACTATTTAATATCAGTTCTTGATGAATTCCTCTATATAATCTTTGAGCTAGATTAAGAGTTACTTGTGATGAAGGAATGTATATATATGAAGGAGGAGTAATAACTTTAGCTTTTAAAAAATTTTGAGAACATAACTGTATTAATTCTTCTAATTTATCATTCATTATTGTATTTATATAGAATTTTAAAATATATTTTTAAACTATAATAAATTGAGAATTTAAATTCACTAATTAAGGTTTATTATAAAAATGTAGTATTTTCAAAAATCTTGGAGATTTGAATATTGGTTCAATAAAACGCTCAAAATGAACTAATCTCTCAACTTCTCTTCCTCTTCCAACTGCTCCTTGTGTATTATTCATTGCACTTGATAACTCTCCTACTAATCCTATTGCTTCAAATACTCTAAATACTATAAAAAAAGGAAATAATGCTACAATATCAAACCAACTTGATTTTAAAAATTCAGGCCAATTACTAGCCCTATAAAATTTAAATATTAAATCAAATGCAAAAATAGACAATCCAAATATTTGAAGTATAATAAAATATATATTAAACTTTAGATGAAATATTGGATAGAAAAAATGTATTATAAAATCAACTGCTAATATCATAATTGCATACGGGAGAAGTTTATCAGTTAATGTGTGTAATTGAATTAAAAACTGGTGCATTATATTACTTTATTAAATGCATTATTTAAAAAATGTTGTAATAACTCTCATCTACTTTATTTTTATGAATTAATATTGATTAGGAGGAGGAGAGAGGAATTGTAATTTTTTAAGTTGTAATAATTTAATTTCTTCAAGTACTTGATTTACAAATAGTTTAAACTCTTTAATATTTATATTATGTTTTTTCAAGTAATATTTGTATATATATTCTTCTACAAGAAAGTAATCATTATCAAATTTCACATTCAAATCTTTCCAAAGAATATCTTTTAAAGCATATGCATAACTTTGATTATATGAAATCTTTTCTTTAAGCATTAAGTATGCAATTGCTGGATAACCTAAATATCCTACATAATATGAACCATTATCATTACTCACAATTGCATGTTTTTTTTCATCATACTCAATAACATAATATTTATTTCTACTTGAAGAATACACTCGTATCTCACCACTTTCTTCAACAATTCTCTTATCAACAATACATCCAAGAGCTTCATAAATTTTAATTGGAGGAGGATTTTTCCAAATAGACATAATCTAACTTTAGTATTTTAAACTATATAAATATATTTATAAAAGTTAAATTTGTATGTAATATATATGAAACATATTCTCTATATTATTCCTGGCTGGACTGAATCTACATCTCAAAGAGAATATCAAGAATTAAAAAAATATTTTTCAAGTAAAGGATTTAAAGTTATTGAAATTTCAATTACATGGAAAAGAAGAGTAATGAGTCAGTATGTTGAAGAGTTTTTATCTCAATGTGTTCATTCTAGTACAGATAAAATTTCTATTCTAGGATATTCATTTGGAGCAATGATTGCATTTGTTTCATCCCAACAAATTCAATATTCAAATATGATTCTCTGTTCATTATCTCCTTTTTTTAAAGAAGATTTGGATACTATTCCTACAAAATGGAAAAACGCATTGGGTAAGAATAAATTAAAAGATTTTAATACTATTTCATTTGAAAATATAGCTAATCAATTCCTCTCTTCAACTTCTCTTTACTTATTTTATGGTGAACAAGAACCAACATTTCTAATTCAAAGAGTTCAAAAAACTCATACGAAAATTAAACCTTCACATATAATCTCAATTTCTAATATGAAACATCAACTCTCTCATCCAAAATATATTGAGGCAATAAAAAATAATTTAAAAATAAATATTTCATAATTAAATAATATATGGTTCTCTCTTTTACTCTTCCTCCCCTACTCTTTTTTCCCCTTCACCACAGAAGAAATTGCCATTTCAAAATCCTCTTTTCTAATTTCAACTTTCTCTTTTTTTTCTTGCTTCTTTCTTCTCAAAGCTAAGAGTCCAGCTTTTTGACATACTCCTTCAATAACAGCTCCTGAAACTGCTCCAACTTCTTTTGCAAGTTTTGTAATATCAACATTTTTTGTAAGTGGCATATTTTTAGTATGAATATTAAATATTGCTTCTCGTGTTTTTTCATCAGGTAATCCTATTTCAATAATATTATCCAATCTTCCAGGTCTTTTAAGAGCTTCATCAATTAAATCAACACGATTTGTTGCAGCAATAATACTCACACCACTTAATTCTTCTACTCCATCTAACTCTGTGAGTAATTGATTTACTATTTTATCATTTACATTATTTGAACTTGTTCCTCTTACACTTGCAATACTATCAAACTCATCAAAAAAAATAACACAAGGTGCTACTTGTTTTGCTTTTTTAAACATTTCACGAATTGCTTTTTCACTCTCACCAACCCATTTTGAAACTAGCTCAGGCCCTTTTACTGAAATAAAATTTGCTTCACATTCAGTAGCTACTGCTTTAGCCAGTAATGTTTTTCCAGTTCCAGGAGGACCTGTAAGTAATACTCCTTTTGGTGCTTTAATTCCAGCTTCTTTAAAACTCTCTGGCTCTTTTAAAGGCATCTCCACTTCTTCATATAATGCTTGTTTAGCTTCTTCAAGTCCTCCAATATCAGACCATTTTACATTTGGTTTTTGAATTAATACTTCTCTCATAGCAGAAGGTTCAACATGATGCAGAGCTTCTTCAAAATGTTGTTGAGTTACTTTAATAGTCTCAAGCACATTAGTAGGAACAGTTCCTTCAAATTTTACTAAATCGGGAATGTATTTTTTAAGTGCCTTCATTGCAGCTTCTTTTGTTAAAACCTCTAAATCAGCTCCTGTAAATCCATGAGTTTGATTTGCAATAATATCTAAATTTACATCTTCACTAAGTGGCATTCCTCTTGTATGTACTTCTAGAATTTCTTTTCTCCCTTCACGTGAAGGAGGATTAATTGGAATCTCTCTATCAAATCTCCCTGGTCTTCTAAGAGCAGGATCAATAGAATTAGGTCTATTAGTTGCAGCAATTACAACAACGTTTCCTCTCCCTTTAAGTCCATCCATAAGAGTTAATAACTGGGCTACAACTCTTCTCTCAGCTTCACCTTGAGTTTCATTTCTATTTGGTGCAATACTATCAATTTCATCTAAAAATATAATTGAGGGTGCTTGTTTTTCTGCATCTTCAAAAATTTCTCTGAGTTGTTTTTCGCTCTCTCCATAAAATTTAGACATAATTTCAGGCCCATTAATAGTAATAAAATGAGCATCTAATTCATTAGCCAAAGCTTTTGCAAGTAGTGTCTTTCCAGTTCCAGGAGGTCCATGTAAAAGAACCCCTTTAGGAGGAGAAATACCAATTCTCTCAAAAACTTCAGGATGTTTCATTGGAATTTCAATCATTTCACGAATTGCGCTTACTTCTTCTTTTAATCCACCAATTTCATCATATGTAATACTTGGAACTTTAATATCTTTTGGATTTGTAACTTTCTCACTTACTTTTAACTCAGTATTAGCAGTCACTCTCACATATCCTTTTGGAGTTGTCTTAGTTACAATATAATGCAGAGTTGAACCCATAATGTTAAAATTTACAACATTTCCTTTCAAAATTGGTTTTGCAAGTAATTTATTTTTAAAAATCTCAGTAGGATCTCCACTAAATCTTACTTCTTGAGTTGGTGCAATCTCAACTCTTTTAGCTTCAATTACTTCAACTTTTTCAACTTGAACTTCATCTCCTAAACTAGCTTTTGCATTATTTCTCAAAGAAGAATCCATTCTAATAATTCCTAAATTCTCATCTTGACTCTCAACTCTATACACTCTTGCAAGAACTTTATTATTTCCTTGAATTAACACATACTCGCCATCACTAAGTCCTAGTTCAAACATTGATTTAGAATCAATTCTCACTCTACTAGTTCCAATATCTTCATGTGTAGTCTCAGCTACATTTAATATAATTTTAGATTTTTTTGAACTTTCCATGAAAGTAAGTATGCATTAATAATTTATAAATTTAACTAATTTTTATCAAAAACGTAATATCATTAAAATATTTAGGAAAATGTAAAATGATAATTTTGTGAAAATATAGAATAAAGTTATTCCTTTTCCCTATATTTTATTGTTAAAAAACCAATAACAAACCACAGTAAAGCATTAAGTCCTGTTACAATACTTGAAAAATATAAATCAAGTGTAAACATTGCAAAAGAAATTGCACTTAAACCAACACCAAGTGTAAATGTATTAATTAAGCTTAAAGTTGAAACTTTTAATTTTAAAATCTCATAAATTTGCTCAGATAAAGAGAAAATAAAAATCGTATTTGCTAAAGCAATAACAATATCTTGCCAAATCATAACTATACAAAGATAGTAATATTTATAAAAATTAGTTATTAGTTTAAAATGAAAATATTTAAATACATTAAATTTAAATTATGGATATGAAAAGAACATCCCAAATTATAGGTTCTGGAAAATTTGGAATAATTTCAAGAATATCTAAAAAATTAAAAGACTATAAATCTGATTTAGAATTTACTAAAGAATATATAATTAAAACTTTTACATCTGAGAAAGAATTAAATAATTCTCTAGAAATTTATAATCAATTAAAAAATTATGCACATATAAAAAATAAAATTCCTAAATATTATAAAAAAATAAATTCTAAACAAATTGCTATGCCAAGCTTAAGTAATGAATTTACAACATATTGTGTATCTTTTACAAACAAAAATTCTGATGATTTTATTAAATTAAAATCATTAGAAATTCAAAATATCTTTCTCCTAGAAAATTTTCTTAATTCATTTTACAATATTAATGATATATTATATATGAATAATATATTCTTCCCACCTGATTGCTATTTCTTTATATTTACATATAAACTAGAGTCTAAGTCTATCGAAATTGATTATATAATTGGAGATTTAGATAAGATTGAATTTGATTATTCTAAGAATAAAATGAATGAATGGAGTAATTATATTCTCTTTAAAGGAAGTTTATTACAACTACTAAAAAGCTTAGAAATTAATGAAGAATTAATAAAAAAAGTCGAAAGTATATTCAAATAATCTAAATAATTCTAATTTTAACTAATAATAAATAAAAAGAAACATAAAAGGACTAAAATAAAAATCAAGTTTTTCTTTGAAAAACTTAGAAAAACTACTCCTCTTTATCATCAATTCCTGACATATTTACAAAGAACATACATTCATTTTCAGGTAAATTTGGACTATCAACTAATTTTGCAACTCTACTTCCTTTCTTTCCTTTTCTTAAATAAATTCTAAATGTAGAGGAGTGTCCTACAATGTGCCCTCCAATTGCTTGTGTTGGGTCACCAAACATGACATTTGGTTTTGACATTACTTGATTAGTAACCATTACACAACAATTATACATATCAGCAAGTTTTAGAAGTGTATGCATATGTTTATTCAACTTTTGCTGTCTCTCACTTAATGTTCCCCTTCCAATAAATTCTGCTCTAAAGTGTGCAGTGAGTGAATCTACAATCATTAAATTATATTCTCCTGTTTTAAGTAAATCCTCAGCTTTTTCACACAATAACATTTGGTGATCTGAATTATATGCTCTTGCTACTTTAATACTCTTTAAAGCTTGCTCAACATCAAGACCAACTTTTTGTGCCATTTGAATAATTCTCTCAGGTCTAAACGTATTTTCAGTATCAATATAAATTACCTTTCCTCCAAGTCCTCCTTGTTCTTTTGGAAGTTGTACATTTACTGCTAGTTGATGACCAATTTGTGTTTTTCCTGAACCAAATTCTCCATAACACTCAGTAATTGCACCAGTTTCAAACCCTCCTCCCATTACTTCATCAAACCCTAAACTTCCAGTTTTAATTTTATTAACATCTTGTCTTTTTTTTAAAATTTCATCAGCTGTGTCAAATCCCATATCAAGCATATCTCTTGCTGCTTGAATCATCTTTCTTGCAACACTATCACTCACTCCCGCTTCATTTGTTAAAATTCCAATAGATGATACTGCAACAGCAAGTAATGTATCAATACCTGCAGCTTCAAGTTTTTCAGCAGTTGAAGGTCCAACTCCTGGTAAATCACTAATACCTAATTCTTTATCTTTCATACATATACAAGTATAACTTTGATTTATAAGGTTTTTGTGTGAGAAGAGTAGAATTTATGTGTAAATGTTTATAAAAACTAGATTCTTATTTCATATATGGAAGATTCTAAATATGAAGAATTACTTGACACATGTTATAGTGAGTTACCTGAAGTTTTAAGTAAAAAACAACGATTTGAAATACCAGATGTGAAAGGTAGAGTGATTAAAACAAGAACTATTATCAACAATTTTACTGATATTTCTAAACAATTTAATAGAGATTCTGCTCATATGTACAGATTTATGATTAAGTTTGTAGGTGTAAGAGGAGAAGTAAATGATAGAGGAGATGTTACATTATTTTCAAGGTTTCAACCTGCAATGCTCAATAAAGGAATACATGCATATTTTAATCAATTTGTTGAATGTAGTTATTGTAAAAGTCCTGATACTGAACTTTTAGATAATAATTTGAAAATTAAATGTAAAGCATGTGGTCATGAAGAAAAAATTCCACAAATTTAATAATTTTATAATATATTAGTTTTAAAAATGAATAGAGAAGTTACTGACGAAAAATTGAATAAGTATTTTGATGTATCAACAAGAGCATATAATAAAGTGAAAATTGTAGCTCCAAAAGGAACTCATCTCTACAAAATGGCTGTTGATTTTTTAGAAATGGCTAAAAATTATATTGATGATGCTCATCATTTCAAAGAAAAAGGAGAAATTGTAACAGCGTTTGCTGCTCTAAATTATGCACATGGGTGGCTTGATGCTGGTGCAAGAGGAGGATTATTTGATGTAGAGCATGATAGTGTATTATTTACAGTAGATTAATAATTTATGATAAAAACCAAGAGAAATATCTTGTATGGAGCATTAAAGTGTATTGTTTAGAGTTTTAATATATTAAAATATTTAAAAAAAATTCAAATCACTTTAAATCTAGTTCTGATTCTATTCTCCATCCATCTACTTCAAATCCTCCCATCTCCTCCAACACATACTTAACTAAATCTTCTAATACTTTCATTTTAGAACTCATCTCAATATTTTTTGAAATTAATGTTAAATACTCCTCTCTAAAATATGAATCAGTAAATTCTTGAACTAAATATTTATCTCTATAACTTTCTTGAGTTAAATATCTCTCAACTCTCTCACTACTAATAATTGGAAGTCGTAAAAATTTAGCATATGTAACATATAAATTTGAATATATAAACGTGTAAAAACTCAATTCAAAACTCTTCTCCTCTCTTTGATATGCTTCTTGTAAATTATCAAATCCATCCCACAAAGAATATTTCATTATCTCAATTTGAATAGTATTTAACTCTTTAAATTTTAAATTAAGTGTTTCTTGTGCTCTTAATTTTAATTCTTGAGCAATACTTGAATTTTTTTGATAATATATATTCCCTGTATGAATCATATGAGCAGTATTTTGAGTATTTGAATTATACTCTTCTTTAAAATAACTCTCAACTTGACAAAGAGGATTAACAAAATACTCCACTAATACACCATTAATAATTTTATTTCCTCTTACTCTAGTATGTATAGAATTATTTGTTACAATATGCACATCAATATCACTATGTTTTGAAGGATTGCCAGTAACATAACTTCCACAAATAAAAATAACTTCAACCTCCTCTTTATGTATCCAATTTTGTAAAAATATATCAATAATTTGTTTAATTTTTATATCCATATCAATATTTAAAATTAATAATATTTAAAATTACGTTATTTTAATAAAACGCACATTTAAAAAGATAAGAATATAAGAATATGCCCGTGAACAAAATAAAACTAATCATTCTACCACTAATGTTAATAATTTCTTTTCTAATAACAGGTTGTGTAGCCCAAAATATTGAAGAAATAAAGCATGAAGATAATATTGGAAAAACTGTTACTGTAAAAGGAACTGTTTCAAATTCAATTAAAATTGGAGAACTCTCAGGATACCTTATAACAGACAATAAAGGTGATACTATTGCTATTTCCTCAGACTCAATACCTGAAAATGGAGAAGAATTAAGAGTTTCTGGAACCTTAATGAGAGATACTATATTTGGTTATTATATTAAAAATTAAATAAATAATAATCTTGAAAAATAATAATAATAAATATTTAAAATTATTTAACTGTTTTTAAAATTCTCTTTTTTGTTGGTCTTCAAGCAAAAATACTGTTTTTCCAAGTTCATACCCCATCTCTTCAGCTACTTCAACAATTCCTTCTTTTAGAACAACTGGACCGTGAGCTGGAACTAAATATTTAGGATGAACCATATTTAGCATATCTCTATGATCTTCTCTTGAAGCGTGACCTGATACATGTAAATCCCTATAAATTTTACAATTAAACGCTTCTAATTTTCCTTGTAGAACTTGTGAAGCCTCAATATTAATTTGAGTTGGGATAACTTCTGAGGAAAAAATTACTTTATCATCTGCTTTTAATTCATAAGGAGTTCTCCCTTCTGCAATTTTTGAGAGAACTGCATTATCTTCTCCTTGATGTCCAGTACATACAACAATATAATCTTTTTTATTTTTATTAATAATTTCAAGCCATTTATTTACCTCAGCTGGACTCTCTGCAATTTCAACCCCTTTTGCTTTAAAATCAATAATTCCTGCATTTTTAGCAGCTCTACAATATTTAGACATACTCCTTCCTAAAAATACAATTTTTCTACCAAGTTCTTGAGTAAGTTCCATAATTGATTTTAATCTTGTAATATGACTTGCAAACGTTGTAATAATTACTCCTTGAGTATCTACAATATCTGTTTCAATAAATACATCTCTTAACATCTCTTTTACTACAATTTCTGATAATGTTTTTCTTTTATTATTTGAACGAACAGAGTCAGCAATCATTAACTTAATCCCCATTTTATCAAGTTCTTTAAGTCTCTCATAATTAGTTCTTTGCCCAAGAGCAGGTCTATTATCAAATTTAAAATCCATTGCATATAAAATAATCCCCTCAGGTGCATGCATTGCAACAACAGCTGATTGAGGTGTTGAGTGAGTCACATTTACAAATTCAATTTTCATACCAGCAGGTGTTTCAAATGATGAATTTACATTTACTTTAATAAATTTATTTTTAAGACCTTCTCTGATAGTCATTTGAGATTTCATCAAAACTTTTAATACTTCAATAGTGTAAGGTGTTCCATAAATTGATGCATTTGGGAATAATGAAGCCATATATTGCACTCCTCCAACATGATCTAAATGAGCGTGAGTTACAATAATTGCTTTAACTTTCTCTTCTTTTCCTTTAAGCATTGTAGGATCAGCTACAATTCCTTTCTCAACAATTTCATCAAGAGCCATTTTATCAACTGCATCATTATGAGCAATTAAATTTGATAATTCAAGTCCCATATCACAGATGATAATTTCATCTTCAAATTCAAACGCAAACATATTACGTCCTACTTCATTCACTCCTCCAAGTGTATATAGTGTTACCATTTTTCAACGTATAATATCAATACTTTAAAATGCGAAATAAAACTAGTCATACTCTTTTTTCAACTTCCAAAGACCAAACTAAAAAAAATAAAAACGCATCTTAAACGTATTCTAATAAATACTATGTAATGAGTATTTATAAAACTTTGTTGAACTATAAGTTGAATTGAGTATAAATTTTAGATAGGTAAATTTAAGTTTGATTTTTTCTTCATCTAAATTTTGTATTTCCATTTTTATTTCACTATTTTGATTAATTAAGCTTGTAAATAATACTATCTATATGGATCAAATAATTGCTTTGAATCTTGATAATAAAAAAACGCTTTATCTTTAAATTTATCAAATAATACTCTAGATTCAATATCTTGTGAAATATCTACACTGTCAAATTTAATATATTCAAATAGTTTCTCAAATCAATTATAAGTAATTTTTTCTCTCCTCTTTTATTTGTGGAATTTTAAATAGAGTTGAAAATTCAGATGAAATTGTAATTGTTTGTCATGGATTCTCTTCAACTAAACATAATGTTTCTGGAGAAATAATTGAAGAAGAATTATCTAAGCTTAACATTTCAACTCTTAGAATTGATTTAGATAATCAAGGAGAGAGTGAATTAGAATTTAGATATGGATTTGTCAGTAATTATATTAAACAAGTAAATTCGACAATTAAGTATTGTCAAACACTTGGATTTAAGAAAATTAATTTAATTGGTGGAAGTTATAGTGGAGTTGTAGCCCTTGCAGTTGCATCTCAAAGAAATGATTTGAAGAGATTATTTTTACGATGTCCTGGAATTGGTACATTTTATTATCAATATTTAAAAGATAAAAGCTCTCAAAATTATCTTGGTGTTAAAAATGGAGGAATTATTAAAACTCACGATGAAACATTCAATATTGAAATATTAAATGATATAGAACAATACTATCCTCTTTCTCATCTTGCTCAAAAAGTAAAAATACCTGTTGGAATTGTACATGGTGATTGTGATGAAATAATCCCGTATCAAGATACAATTAAGTTTTCAAAGTATATTGAGAATTGTTCTCTACATATTATCAAAGGAGCAAGACATAATTTACAAGTTGAAGAGAATCATAATGAATTTAGAAAAAGTCTAAGAGAATTTTTTAAGAAGTAATTATTAAGAATAATTTAAAACTAATCTGATTTAATTCTCAAAATCCCATAACTTCTAAAAGAAATTCCTGTCCTTGGATCAACAAAAAATATTTGAACATTACCAGTTACTAGTTCATTAGCACTAAAAGTGTTTAAATCACATTGAAATGTCATCTCTCCCCTATGTGCTCTTAAAAAGACAACTGGAGAATTTTTTTGAGAGTCTATTTGTGTATCTGAATTTTTAACTTGTATAGCATTACATTTAGAAATTTCATCAAATGAATTATTATCAATAATAGTTATGGTTGATAATCGGGTTTCAAAAATTTCTGTAGAATTATGTCTCATTTCAATTCTTTCATTTCCATTATATGTGAAAAAAAGAGTTATTTGTTGATTAGAACTTAAAGCACTAGAATACTCAATATTCCCTTTCAAATTGTTAGTTAAATCTAGTATTTCTGCTTCTAGTGATTCAAAATCTATTTGATAAAAAATAAAAGCACCTATAATTGTTAAAATAATAGGAACTAAAATAATAACTAATATAATAACTATAATTAATACTATTATCCAAGTATTATTGGTAGTAGCAGTTCTATTTTTAATATCTTTATCATAAATCTCTTTTGTAACTTCTTCTATCTCTTGTTTATCATATCCATTTCTAAGAAGTTCTTGAACTAATTGTTCTTTAGAATAAGAGTTTTTATTACTCAAGATATAGCTTTTAATATTCTCTTTAGACATTTTAATTAATAATTTTGTTATAGCTATATTTATAATAATTTGTATAATTTAAAAAAATATTCTCCACCATATTTATAAATTACTACTAACTAGTAATCTTATGATAACTGAAATTTTATTTCCTGAAATTGACAGATTGGGCATAAGTTCATTAGAAAGAACTGAATCTTTTAAATTTCCTTCTTATACTGATAAATTAAGAGATTATGGATTTTATGAAGTCCCAAAATAGTGTATTGTTTTATTTAAACCTATTTTAGTGGATTACCTTAAAGGCAAATACAAAAGACCTGCTAGAAGAATTATGTCTAAACCTTTTGAATACCAAATTGTTTCAAAGGTGGAAGATGATTGTTTAGTTCTTGAAAGAACTAATTCTCAATTATCTCTTAAAATGGAAAATCTCTTTAATGATATAAACACTAAAAGGTTATTAGATTCTACTGTAAGTGGAGTTATACCTAGAAGATTGCTCTCATTAGATGAAGTTTTAACAAGATTTAATTAATTTTCTCCAACACATTTTTAAAACTCTGTGTATTATATATTCTATGATTACATCACAAGACAAAAAAGAACTTAGAAGAATGAGTGAAACATTAAAACCTCAATTCTTCATTGGTAAAAATGGAATAACGCCAGAGTTTATTCAAGAATTAAAGACATATTTTGAAAAATATGAATTAGCTAAAATTAAATCACATAGTGCAATTAATTCTGACTCTTTGACACTTCAAGCTCAAGAACTTGCACAAAGAATTAATGCTCAAATTGTAACTAAAAAAGGATTTGTATTTACTTTATACAAAGAAAGAGATGAAAATTAATTTTTAAAAAACTTAGAAATATTTGCTTCTTTATATTCATCTCCTTTGATCATTTTTTGAGAAGAATATGTTTTACTCATTTGTGATTTATGTACTTCTTCAAATATCTCATCAATTACATCTTGAAGTCCATGTTCTAATATTGTTCCATATACACAGTATAAAATGTCACATAATTCTTTTGCAATGTTTTCTGGGTCATTATCCTCAACTCCTTTAATATATTCATCCACTTCCTCTTTGATTAAATTAAATCTTAATTGTGCTCTATCTCCAATTTCTGCTCTTGGAGTTTCAAGAATTGGAACATTAAATTTTTTATGAAAATCTTTAACTAATTCTAATTGTTTATTCATATTAATAATAAATATGTAATATTTAAGTATATTTTCATTGAATTTATATTTTCTCAATGACAAAGATTTTTAAAATAAAAATTTATTCTTTATTTTATGGCTAAACGAAAAAATATGCTCCCCTTTACTCCAATTGGAGAATTTATGCATGAAAAATCTCAATTAAGAATTGGTACTGATGCAAAAATAGAAGCTGAAGCAGTTCTAGATGAATTGTGTGAGAAAATAGTGTCACAAGCAGTATTAATTTGTGAACATTCTAAAAGAAGTACTTTAAATGGAGAAGATATTAAACTAGCATATAAACAAATAAAATAAAAATGAAAAAAAATAATAAAAATATTTTTAACATCTCAAATCATAGAGGTGATTTATAACATAATGAGAAAAAATGTAAAAGGAAGTCCCTTTCCAAATTTGGCACTCAATAACATTATGAAGAAGTATGGAGCTCACAGAGTAAGTGAAGAAGCACGAGTTGAACTTAGAAAAATTTTAGAATTAAAACTTGAAGACATAACAATTAAAGCATCACAAATTGCAAAGCATTCAAAGAGAAAAACAATTAATTCAGGAGATGTGAGAATTGCAAATAAATAATCTATTAATATTTATTATATAATCTTTCTAACTTCTCTTAATTCTAAATTTAATCTATATACATTTGAATTAGATGTGAATATATAAACAATATTTTCATCATTTAAATCATACTCAAATTGAAGAATAAATTCATTTTCTTTTAATTCTAAATTTAAAAATCTCATAACTTCCTCATCACCTAAATTTAAATTTTTTCTAACAATTTCAAAATTTCTAAATAGCAGTAGTTCTTGACTATTTTGAGGATTTACTCCAACCCCTCCAAAAATTCCTCCTTCAATTAATTCCCATGTTTTTCCAACATCTTTACTTTTAAATAATCCTTCAAATGTTGCACCATAAAGAAGTTGAGGATTTTGAGTATCAAATACTAAACAAGGAGCTCCTGCACACGCTCCAGAAGGTAAATTTGTATTAAATCTTTGCCAATTAATTCCCCCATCTTGAGTATTATAAATTGCACCATGATAATATCCTACAACATTATCTGAGTTAACTATACTAAGTGCCATTGAATGAAAATCCAAAGGTCTATTAGTTCCAATATTAGATAAAATTCTACTCCAATTTTTCCCTCCATTTTTAGATTTCATAACTCCCAAATTTCCTGTAAATGGAGCATGTCCACTTGCATACATAATTTGAGGATTTTCTTTATTAATCACAAATGCCATATAATCATACGATGTTTCATTTAACCAAAATAAATCTGAATTCTCAACAACATATATTCCAAAATGAGTTGCTAAAAATAATTGTTCATTTATTGAATCATATTGAATTGCGTGAATATGGTTATGATAATTTTCTCCATGAATTGAATCTACTTCAATTAGTTGAGCTGAAAATGTACTACTCTCATATTGATTTGATACAAAAATTCCAAGAATATACAAAAGATATAAACTTACTAGGACTATAAGTATAAATACTACACTAAGCACATATATATTTTTAAGTTTCATTTTATTATTTTATATTATTATTTTAAATATTTACTACAAATCTCATTCTAATAAAGAATTCATTAACGTTATCTCTTCTTCTTGAACTCTAATTATTTCTTGTGCGAGTTCTTTTACTTCATCTCTTACATCTTCAATTTCTAATACACTTTGAGCCATAATTATTGCCATTTGATGATGCATTATCATTCCCATTAAATAAGCATTATCTCTATTAGTTCCTTGCAGTTGAGTCAAATCTGGCATCATTTGCATATAATTAGATTCATAAACTTCATCTGAGTACCAACTCTCTAACCACATTTGCATCATTGAGATTTCCCCTTCTTGTGCAACTATAACTTCATTGAGTAATATTTTTAATTCTTCATTATTAGTTCCAAGCTGCAGTAGTTGTCTTGAACTATCAACTGCTTCTTGATGATGAGGAATCATTTCAATAATAAACTCTAACTCAGAACTCACCTCATGCATCATCATAGAATGATCCATTTGATTTGAATGTATCATATTATTAGTATGCATAGAATTATGCACCCCACCCATATAATTTCCACCAATCATATTATGATGTGTCATTATTGAAAAACCAGCTATTATAATTGCAATAATTGATAAAACTATTGCAACAGTTGTAATTATAATTATTATATTTTTATTCATAATAGTAATTACATACATGTAACTATATATAGAATTTCTTGTAACTATTCTTCCTAAAAGATACATTTAAATATAATTCTCTACAAATTTAGTTATGGAATCAAAAAATAAATTATTAATTCTAACACTTTTAATTTCAACTCTTTTAGTTTTATTTAGTCTAACTATTGTATCCTATTTTTTCTTAAGTTTTGAAACTAATAATTCTTTAATTAATTTTTTTGTTACCTACCATTTATTATTTATGTTTATTGTTACAATTCTCTCATTAATTATTGGAGCTTATTCTTACTTTATAATTTCAAAAGATTTATACGAATATTCTAAAATTAAAAAAGACTTAATTAATGAATTTATTAATTTCTTAGATAAAGATGAAAAAGAAATTATTGATTTTCTTTTACTAAATAATGGTGTTTCAACCCAATATGAATTACAACAAATATCTAATTCTCACAAAGTGAAATTACACCGATTACTTGAAAAATTAGAAGAGAGAAAAATTATTGAAAAGAAAAAAATTGGAAAAATGAATAAAATTTATTTAAATAAACAACTCCTTTATTAAAAAAAAATTATAATACTAAAATGGAAGATAATAGAACTTTTAAATCCTCTAAACAAGAATATCTCTCAAACATAAAAAAAGAATTTTATAATCAACTCAAAACATACAAAGAAGAATTTAAACCAACTAAAGAACTCACAACACATTCAACCATTCCTCTTCTTACAAGCAAAACATATCCTCAAATTTCTACATTTCAAGTTACTAATTTAAGTGTTGAAAATACTCAATTTAATCAAAATGAATTTGTCAAAAAAGATTATTCACATATTTTAAAACATAAAGCTCGATCAATTGTTGCAACATCAAGTCCAATTCATAAAACTCATACAAAAGAACAACTACACACTCAACTTACAACTATCTACTCTTCTAAAAAAGCAGTTGAGAGTGAGCATATTTTTGAAACTGAACTAAAAATTGGTAAAGTCTTAAGTTCAAAAACAGCAGGATTACTTGGTAATTCAACTCCTCTTCTTCAAATTAATACATATGATAACATTTCAATTTCAAAACATTTAGAAAAACATCAACAAGGAGAAACTAAATCTAAAGATGCAATTATAGAGTTATATGAAAGAGGATTTAATGACACACAAATTAGAACACTCTTGAGTCTTGGAACATTTGGACTTGAAAAAAATAAACTTTTAGTTCCAACTAAATGGTCAATTAGTGCGTGTGATAGTGTACTAGAACAATATCTATATTCAAAAATTATTAATTATAAGGTAGCAAACGAATACTTAGTATTTGAACATCTCGATAAAGGAAATCATTTTATTATGTGTTTTTTACCATATCAATTCTGCTCAGAAGTAATTGAAACATACAAAAACTCTCAAAATATTCAAATTATTGAACAAGATTTTGTTTCTTTCTCAAATAAACTTTCAAAAAAAGAACCTGTATGTGCTGGGGGGTACTGGGCAACAAAACTTGCAATGCTTGAAAAAATGAATTCACTTAAAAAACAATATGCGTGTATTTCAATTAGAATTATTGAAAATTATGAAATTCCATTAGGAGTTATATTTGTACGAGAATGTGTAAGAGAAGCAGTAAATAAACAACCAATATTTAATACATTTTTAAAAGAAGAATTTGAAGAGTTTCTAAACAATAATTTTTCAAAACATTATACATTATATAAAAAATCTAAACTATTACAAGAAATATCTACTCTTAAACATCTCAATGAATGGATATAATAAAAAATTGATTAAAGAAAATTAAAAAAATATTATTATTTATTCATTTCCATCAATAAAGTTTTTAACAATTCCAACAGGAATATACTTTAATAATGTAAAAGAAATTCTACTTGGCAATACTTCAATATTTTCATTTTGAAACTCTATGAAAACATCAATTAAGTTTCTATCATCTTGAACCAATTCATTTAACAACAATCCAAAACTAATTGAATGTAAATCTAAGCCCTGTTCCAGTTCAATCTCATCAAGAGCTGATTCTAATAATGGCCTTGCCATCTCTTCTAATTCTTCCCCTAAGTCTAAACTCTCAAGTAATATTGAAGTAAGTTCTTCTTTGGGATTTGGTGAATCTAAAACAACTCTAATACTACTCACTGGAAGCCCAATATCATCAGAAGTCATCATCGAAATACTCTCATCTCCAAGCAATTCATTAATTGAAATTGTTCGATTCTCAATAATATCAAATACGTTTGAATGAACTAATATAGTAAATATCTCTTCATTTGAATTTAAATTAGATTCGAACTCCTGTGAACTTAAAGTGTTAACCTCTGAAATTTCTAACTCCTCTTCTGCAGAAAATGGGAATGTAATTCCCGTATGAAATTCATCATTTAACATATAAACGACGTTTATTGTTGCATTCTCAGTTTGAGTTAAATCTTGCACATCTAAATAAACAAGTCCTGCTATTGCTACTAATGAGAGTAAAACAATAATTACAGATGTAATAATTGCAAAAATAATCTTTTTTATCATCTTAAAAACTAATATTATTAAGACAATTATTATTATGAAGTATAATATTAATCCTATATCCATAAATTTAAATATTACATCAAAATTTATATATCTTTGTGATTACTAATTAAAATAACAATTAATAAGTTACCTCATTTTTAATCTTGAATTACTATTTTTTAGATTTTTTAATTTTACAAACTTGTAAATTCTTTAATAAATAAAAATTAACTATCAAAAGAATTATTATACTAATTAACTTCAACTCTAAGCCATCATAAGGAAAAAATGAAATCATTGTTGCAAGACCTAAATAAGAAGCAATCGTAATTGAACATGCTGGACATCCTGCAACTAATACTCCCAACATTGAACCAAAACTTCCAATACCACTTTGAGTAACTGAAGAATTTGAAAAATAATACAATTTAAATACACTCAAAACTACAAACAAAGAAAATAATACAGAAATTAATATTTGAAAAGTCCACATTATATTATAATAAAATACTCCATAATTAACTTTTATGAGTTCATCTGCAGTTTGAGTTGTAAAAAAATAAATAATTCCAATATTTAATAAAATAAAAAATAGTGTATACTTCCAATTAAAAAATACTAATTTGAAGTTTAAAAAAATACTCTTTAAAAAAATCATATTTAATTTGAAGTTTAAAACTTTTAAAAATATATGTAACTCACTTTTGTTAATTAATAGAAATTCATAATTAAAAATATATTAATTAATAAAATATATTAATTAATATTATTTTTATGCAGTAATAATTTGACACTCATTCACATAAAATGGTGTTCCTGCAAGTTCTAATTGAATAGCTTGTTCAAATGTTGAAATAGGACATGCTCCTACAATTAATTTGTCATTAATTACAACACTAGGTGTTCCTGTAACACCTACACTTTGAGCTTCTTGAAAGTCTTGTTGAACTAATTCTTGTGCTCTTGGTGATGCCATACAATCATCATAATTAGCCTCATTAGCACCAAGTTCAACTGCCCAATTTTTTAAATTTGAAAGAGATGTAATTCCTGCTCTATTATTTGCATGTTCTTCAAATATTTTATCATGAAATTCATAAAACATATCTGTTCCTTCTTCTAAATATACACAAGCACTAGCTAAGGCTGGATTTTCTCCTCCCACAACTGGAAAGTGTTTGTATACAAAATTTGCAGTTCCATCATCAACATATCGCATTAATTGAGGATATGTTTGTGAAAAAAATCTCTCACAAAAAGGACAACCAAAATCACTATACTCTACAAGAGTAATTGAAGCATCTAAATTTCCTTTAACAGGTCTATTTTCAAGACTTGGTCTTTGGACTGTTGGAAAATTATCTGGAGTTAACTCCTGAGGAGTTCCCGCTTCATATTCAGGAATATTATTTTTAAAAAAATTATCTAATCTTGTAACTTTCTCATTAATTTCATTAAGTTGAGAACCTTCTGATGTTGTCTGATGAGATGACATTGTTAATAGAACAACAATTAATAATATAATGACAACTGCTAATAATCCTATGATTGTTAATAATAACACGTTAGAATTACTCGAATTTGATTCATTATCTCTTGATGAATAATCCTTTGGTGAGACTTCATCTGAATTTACCTTTCTTACTTTAGTTTTAACCATGTAGTAATTTATATAAATTATGTAAGCATTTTAAAAGTAACTATTCACTAATAATAAAAACACTAGAATTATATAACTGTAATAAATTTGTAAAATAAATTTTTTTGTTAAATACAGTTCGAACGAACTTTGGTTAGACGATTTATCTTCATTTCTTTATCCTTTAGTATTTGCAGGCTGAAATAGTCGCAAAAGCTTCTATCTTACACCTCAAACCTATCAAACTTGTCTTGTACAAGCGGATAATGTATCTTTTTTAGAGGAGGGTTTCGTGCTTAGATGCTTTCAGCACTTATCCCTGATGGCGTAGCTGCTCTGCGTGCTCATATGAACAACAGATAAACCAGTGGCCACGGCAGACCGTTCCTTTCGTACTAAATCTGACTTTCTCGCAGATACTAACACTCCAAGCAGATATTATACCAACTGCCTCACAGCGTTGTAAACCCAGCTCACGAACCCTTTTAATGGGTGAACACCCCCACCTTTGGTAGCTTCTGCACTACCAGGTTAGGATGAGCCGACATCGATGTAGCAAACCGCTCCGTCGCTGTGAACGCTCAGGAGCGACAACTCTGTTATCCCCGTGGTAACTTTTCTGTCAATCCAAGGCCCCACTAAGGAGCACATTGGAGATCGATAGGCCATGATTTCTCAATTAAGATGAGTATTGTGGTCATCTCAATAAAGCCGGCTTTTGCCCTTGCACTCTACGATGGATTTCCAAACCATCTGAGCCGACCTTTGGGCCCTGCTGATATCTTTTCAGCAGGGTGCCACCCCAGCCAAACTGCCCACCAACTACTGTTTCTCATATAGAGATAAGCAGTTAACTTCATATTGGCAAGTATTTCACTTTTGCCGTAGCTCCTTGCTACAATATAAAATTAACCACAATAGCAGGCTGCAGTAAAGTTCAACGGGGTCTTTACTTCCCACTTGGAGTCCTCGGCTTTTGCACCGAGATAGTGTATTCAGAGGGTTCTAGGTAGGGACAGTGACGAACTCGTTACGCCATTCATGCAAGCCATCATTTAAATGGCAAGGCATTTCGCTACCTTAAGAGAATCATAGTTATTCCCGCCCTTTACCAGACCTTGGCCGCCTTGAAAAGCAGTTTAAGTTACTGGCAGTGGGCAGACTTCAGGAACTATACGCATCATTACTGACTAGCAGTTCCCTATGTTTTAATTAAACAGTCGGACCATCTTTGTTATTGCACCCTAACATTGCGCTATTAAAATATGCAAATTAGGGACCACATATACCGAAGATTTGTGGCTAAATTGCCGAATTCCCTTACCTAGATTATTCCTTCAGGACTTAGGCTTCTCACCTAGGGGCACCTGTGCCGGTTGTGGGTACATTTACTTAAGATCGGATTTGTTTTATTTTCAATGAATCTTGGTGTCATCGTACATTAATCATCACAGTTTCAACAATTTCTCGTGGTGACCACTCTCCATTGTCGTATCCTACTTTAGCCAAGCACGCTTGACTACGATTAACCAAAACCGTCTAAAACAAACCTTGTGTTGCCATATCTACTTAAGTAGTGCAGGAATATTAACCTGCTTCCCTTTCTCATAGTCCAATTAGGATTTAGATTAGGAATGACTAACTCTTCTCTGATTAACATTGAGAAGAAACCCTTGCCCTTTCGTCCACGGTGACTCTCACACCGCTCATTTCCTACTACCGCCAGGATTCTTGTTTTAATAAGGTCCACCACATCTCTAAACGTGACTTCTACCCTTATTAAACACTTGCCTATCTTACATCTATCGAATAGATGAACTACAGTATCGGTGATTACTTTAGACCCGATTATTTTCGGGGCAGATACTCTCGAAGAGTGAGCTGTTACGCACTCTTTAAAGGATTGCTGCTTCTAAGCAAACCTCCTCTTTGTCTTCGAATATCGACTCCCTTTACCCGTTATCACTTGAGTAATACTTAGGGACCTTAACTGAAGTCTGGGTTGTTCCCCTCACGGTACGCAAGCTTACCCCACGCGTACCCGTTTCCTATCTTCTACGAAGTTGTAATATTCGGAGTTGGACAAACGCATGAAGGGCAATTAGCCCCCCAAAACGCCAATCCGTAGCTCTACCCTCACAACATTCTCTGATAAGACTTGACTTAGGCCAATTTTGGCAAGAACCAGCTATCACGGAATTCGATTGGCTTTTCACCCCTATACCCAGGTCATACGAACTCATAAACTGAGTACCGCTTCAGGCCTCCACAAGATTTTACTCTCGCTTCACCTTGCCCAGGTATAGATCATCCCGTTTCGGGTAACTTTCTTATAACTAAGGCGCTATTAACACCCTTGTCCTCGCATGCTGCGACAACTTGCTTTCGCTACGACTTTCATCTCGCTATAAAAAAGAACTCCCTGGCCCGTTATTCAGAACGTACGTTAGAACACCTTAATGCCCTAACATGCTATCTCTACTATGTTTCAGATCTTTGCAAGTTCTTTTTAGGAACTCTTTTCAACTTTCCCTCACGGTACTAATACGCTATCGGACTTGTGATATATTTAGGTTTGGGGGTTAGTGCCCCCCATATTCATGCCCAATTTCCAATGGACACTACTCAGGAAACCCTCTATTGCCAAAAATGTACTTATACGGGACTATCACCCTCTAAGGTTATGCTTTCCAACATATTTTAAAGGAATTTTTGGGAATTTGAGGACCATACACCACATCTCTTTTATATTACTATAAAAGATTCAGTTTGACCTGTTTTGCTTTCAGTCGCCCTTACTTACAAAATCTCAATTGATTTCTTTTCCACCAAGTACTAAGATGTTTCAGTTCCTTGGGTGATGCTCTCGCTTAGCGAGTATTTGTGAAGACACATTCAGGAATCTTAGGTTCAAAGGAAGTATGCTCCTACCCTAAGCTTATCGCAGCTTACCACGCCCTTCTTCGCTCTACAAGCCGAGTCATCCACATAATAGATTGTTCAGAAATGAATTTTTTATTAGGAAGAAAAAACTTTGTTGTTTTCTTTTATCGTCTAACCATCATTAAAAGTCACAAGTGACTTTTTCCGTTCTTCGTAAGTAATGTTAATTACTCACTGCATTAAAGTGGACCCGCCGGGATTTGAACCCGGGGCCCCCGCCTTGCAAGGGCGGTGCTCTACCGGACTGAGCTACAGGCCCATACCATGTTCGCACCACCACTTGTGGCTGGCGATAGTATAGAAGAACATAATTCCCTTTATAAAGATTTTCCCCTAGTGACTTCTTGCTCACATACACATTTAAAAACAAACCTAGATTTTTTTTAAAGTAGAGAAGTAATAAGAACAAATAACTCCTCAAAATTTTATTTTCCTCTCCCCAACATACTACAATTAACATCATTTAATTGATCCTGTGGTCTAGTCTGGATATGATGATAGCCTCCTAAGCTGTAGATCGCGAGTTCGAATCTCGCCAGGATCGTTAGAAAATAAGAGATGAGGACGAAGTTCCTTAGGTGTAAGAACGACTTGAGTGGAACTCAACAAAGTGTCTCTCACGAATCTCGCCAGGATCGTTTTTTCCTAAAAATAAAAAATATAATTCTTTGAAATAATACTCTTTACAATTATAGTAAATATACAAACATATCTTCATTTGAATGCTCTTCACTATATATATGACCTTTTGTATGCCTAAACTTTTTCAAATCATCTTTAGAAATAGAATTAAAACCAACTACATATCTAATAAACTCACCTTTTAACTCCTTTGAGGCATGACCTTCTAATTTATAGAAATCACCAGATTTTTTAGCAAAAATAATCTCCAATCTATTCACATTACCCTCTTTACTAACAATTTCTCTATGAGAATTAGGCAATACATCCAAAACCAATTTATCCCTACACACATATTCAAAATATCCTCTCAACTCTTTTTGCCAAAATTTAGCAAGAGTTGAATCAAATAATCTCATAGAAACCTTACACTTATAATTTGGAATCAAATCTAAAGGTTTTAATAAACCAAATAAACCATCAAGAATAATTACTGACTCCTCAAAATTTCTTTTCTCAATATCTTTTAAAGAACTATATTCAATTGCATTATACATAACACCTGACATCCTCTCAATAGCTGACATACACTCCTCATCTTTTAAAGCAGTCATTGTTGAAATTGCACTCTTCAAATTATCACCCTTCAAATCAAAAAAAACAGATAATTCCTCCTCACCATAATCCCTAATTATTCTCCTAATCTCATCAACAATCAAATCTCTTTGAGGTTGAAGCTTAATAAAATAATTATTTTTTTTCAAATTAGAAACAAATCTATACGCTAAATCAACATCCCCTCCTTCAATTTTCCCCTCCGAATTTGGAATTAATATCATATAATTTACCATAATTACATTATAAATTTAATATTTATAAATATATGGAATCCTCAAAACTTTAACTTCACAAAAATAATTTTGAATATTAAATAATTTAAATAATAATTAAATTTTAACTTCACAAAAATTAGATTTAGAACTATTCTCAAGTTCTTGCTTAAAAATTTTATAAATAAAATCAGCACTCTTCATATCCTCATGAGTAATTTTAACTTCAAAATCTCCAGCCCCTAAATAAATAACATTAATTTTATCATAATTAGTCTTTTCAACAGCATTTTTAATTACTGATCTCACCCTAATTACACCATCCTCCTTAATAGAAGTTAATTCAAATTTTCTTTTTAATGTCTCTTCCTCAGGTTTAATTCTATCATTTACTAATTGAAGAAATACTTCCTTCTCCTCTTTACTAAGTTTAGAAAATACTTCAATTTTAGAATTATCAATCATAATAGCATATAACATTTCAAACACCAAATCAAATTCCTCAAAAATTTCTTCATATGTTTTCTCAAACAAATCATCTTTAGAAATCTCTAATTTTTGAGCAATCTCCTCATACATTCTATCAGCAAAGTCTTCCTTTTTAATTTGCTCTTGTTTTCTCTTTCTAGCTTGTAAATTAACTCTTCTCAAAGAAACATCTATCCTATTTTGTTTTTCATCAACCCTTAAAATTTTACAAATAATATTTTTCTCCTCAACTACATGATCTCTTAAATTTCTAATCCTACCTGGAGCCACTTCAGAAATAGTCAAAACTCCCTCTTTTTCATATTCTGGAAGTTTTACAAAAACTGAATTACCATAAATTTTAGAAACCACACACAACACATCTTCATTTACTTCTGGAAAACCATCTTTAACATATAACATATAAATAAAGTAAAAAGTTGTTCTTTAAAAATATATCTCTTGAAAATGTTTTAATTAAAATACTCCTAATTTCTATATTACACATCATTCATTATTACTCACTTACTAAAAAAAGAATTCAAACTCTCAACTACATCTGCTGAACTCCTCTTTTTATCAATAATCATTTGTGAATCTTTAAATAACTCCCTCAATAATTCTTGCCTCATCTCCAAATCCTTAGAATGAACAAATTCACCTTTAAATTCTAAAATATCAAAAATTCTAATTCCAAGAACAATATTAGATTTCAAATTATGAGATTTAGTCATAATTCTCTTAGATAACTCTTGAAACTCAACTTGAGCAAACGAATATTTATCAAAACCCACACACTCACAATCTAATACACAAGAAATTTGTGAAAAATTAGCCCTCATAAATGAAATAACCTCTAAAAATTGTGAGGTTAAATTTTCTAAATTTCTTGAAAATAACTTCACATCTCCAAAATTATTTTGAATAATTAGTCTCAAACCATCATATTTATAATCACAAAATAAAGGAAATTCTAATTTAGAACCCACCTCCTCAAAAGAGTACATTCTAGGTCCCAACATCACTTTTACAGGTTTATTAAAAATAATGGGAGGATTAAATAAATTCAATATATTTTCTTGTAATTTAGCAAAAGATATCTCATAAGACACATTAAACGCATACAATGAATCAAATAAACTTTTAAATTCATTATAAAGCAATCTTTGAGTTGCCCCTTTTGTATCCAAATCCCTAATAACAACTTTACTAAAAGGAAATTTTAATTTTTTTTTAGAACATACTTCAAATATATAATTACTACAATAAAAATTATAATCCTCAAATATTTTAGAATTCATGTCCAAATTAGAATCCATTTGTAAATTTAGGTCATTAGCAATATCTACAAACTCAAATTCAACATATCTAGAAAAACCTAAATTCACAAATTTCTCCTTTACAAGTTTATAATTTCCACTTTCATAAATTTTTAAATAACTCTCTAAAATATCTTCATTAATTATAAATCTCCCAAGATTTTCTTCAAATCTATAAAAATTTTCAATTTTAGGAAAATAAGTGAAAACAAATGCATCATGAATCAATCCCTCATTTACTCCAATTTTAAGTAAATCTGATAAATAAGCTACAAGTATTTGCCTCTCATGTAACCTTTTAGTTAATGAAAATAAAAACAATAATTTATTTTTCTTATACAAATTTGAATTTTTTCCAGAAATTAATGAAATCTCTTTTAAAGTAGTAGTTAAAATCTCAATTGTTAAACTACCATTTTGCGATAAACTTTCATTATTAAAATTAAATTCTAATTCTCCAACAGTTTGAAAAATGTCCCCTGATTTGTAAAATAAATCCTCTATTTGACTTCTTGAAACTAAATAATATGAAGATAAAACTTCAAAAACTGATTTAATTGAGATTCCCAATTCTTTTTTAGATATCTCTCTTGCAAAATTACCACTTAATAAATCACACACTAGCATAGAATCAGCATACGAAAATAAACTCAAATAATCACTTAAAATTTGTGTTTTTAACAACTTTTTTGAATTATTTTTCAAATTAAAACACAACTCACAAAAAAAATCAAACTCCATAATAACTCTAAGAACATATAATTTATAAGTATATCCTCTCAAAAAATATAAATCAATAATATAAATCTATTTTACCAAATTAATTTCCAATTCCACAATTTTTATCTTCTAAATCAATAAAAAACAACAATAAGAAACAATATTTAAGTTAAATTTAAATAGTTATTTTAATATATACCTAGTATATGGAAGTTAGTATAATTATATTTGTAAGTCTTTTCATAATACTAATCGCTCTTTTTACTCTCTCCCAATCTCCTTACTTTATCATGCTTGTTAGAAAAAAATTTGGATATTCAAAAATAGTTTATGATATCAAAGAACAAGTCAAAGGTAAAATTGATGCAGAAGGTTATTTCTCACAAAATCAAGAGATTTTAACCCCAAATGCATTTAAAAATTTAAGAATGAGTGATCAAAAAAAATATACTAAATGTTACAATATTTTAAAATTTAAAACTGAAAATTCTAATTGGGAACTTTTCTTTTATATTGTTAAAGATGGATTTTCATACAGTGAAATTTTGACCATAAGAGCATTTCCACAATATAAAATTATCACTCAAGAAGCAAGCATTGAAAGAGTTAATGGACACATCTCAATATTTTCAAGTAGTAGATTTTTATCAGAAATTTTAGAAGAAAAAAGCACAATTAGTGCATTTGAATGGATTATTCGAACAAACACCGATTCATTTTTAATTCAAAATAATAATTTAGCATTCAAAATTTTCTGTAATGATAAAACTATTCAACAAAAAAAAATTCTAGACTATATCAAAGTAATAAATCATATTAAAAATAAAGTTTTTAAAAATGATAACTTAAGATTGTAAATTAATAATTTATAAATTTTAGCATCTACAAAGGAAAATATAATAAAGGGTTAAAAATTAATAATTTTATGAACAAAAGACCTCTTTTAAAAATTGGACCTGATTCATATGGAATCACAATACCAAAACAATGGGTTGAAGAATTTAATTTAATTGAAAATTCACAAATATACTTAAAAAATCACAGTAATTTCATCTCAATTCACGCCTCCGAGATTAAAGTTGATAACAAAGAAGCTATAATTAATTTTGACGATATTTCACTTAAAATATTCAATAAAATTCTAATCTCATACTATATCAAAAACTACTCCACAATAACAATTCAAGGAGAAAATATTACTCAAAGAATTGATTCAATTAAATCTTATATCTCAAAACTCCCAAATCTTGAAATTATTGAAATTCAATCAACTAAATTAATCCTCTACAATCCAATTAACTCAAATAACTATAAATTAGAAGAATTAATTAAAAATATGAAAAAATCCATCAAATCAATGATTGAAATTTTAATAGAAGAAATTAATACTACTCATTATACCAGCTCAAATCATAATAAAATAAAATTATTAGACTCTACTTTAAATCAACTATATTTTATTTCAATTAAAACATTAAATTATAAAATTGAAATAGAACAAGACTTTAAAATATTACAAAATTTTGGATATTATTCAAAAATTGTAAGTTTACTTGAGAAAATTGGAGATATTTTAAAAAGGATTTCAAAATACTTAATAAGTTATAAAATAGATTCTAAAGAAGATGATTTTCAACCTCTCAATCAAAGCAATACAATTGTTTTAGAATTATTTGAAACTATAAAGAAGTATCATCAATTATTTGAAACTTTAGAACTAAATTTAAAATTATTAGAAAATTCAACACTAAATAATATTCAAGATAAAAAAAATTCAATTTTAAAAATTCTTGAAGACTATACTCAAAATAATATTAAGCATCCAAAAGAATATCAAATTCAACTAGTAGTAGCACAATTACTTAAAGATTTATTAGGAACATATGATGAAATTTTAATATTAATAATTGATTTAAGTTTAGAATAATTGATATTAAAATATAAACGCAAATTATTTGAAAAAAGTTTTATTAGACCTACATATTTAACTACTTAAAAATTATTATAAATCTCTAAAAAATTAAACATTAATAATTAATTAATGAAAAATCAAATTCTGGTAACTTCTGTTGATGAAATTGTGACATTTATTAAACATAATCCACACAAAACAATTGCTGAGATTTCAAAAGTCTTTAAAATTAAAGAAGATATTGTAGATAAGTGGGTTGCAGTTCTTGAAGAATATAATGTTTGTAAAGTTGAATTTCATGGACTAGAAGGAAAAGTAGAATTTATTGAAGATACTAAAACTAAAAAAAAAGTTAAAGTTGATCAAATTAAAGATCTTTTCATCAGAGCATGTTATGCTAAAAAAATTTCAACTGATAAAATGAAAGAACTGTGGGTACTATTTTTTGATGAATACGAAATTGAAATTAAAAAAGAGTTTGAAAAAGAATGTGAAGAAAAGAAATTTGATAAGAAAAAAATTCCTCTAGCTTGGGAGAGATTTAAACAAGTAAATAAAACATTATAAGAGATAAAAATGGCAATTGATTTTGAAGAATTTTTAAATAAAGCACTAGCTAGTAACTCTGGAGTTAGTGATGATATTTTTGAGGAAGAACTTGATGAAACTGAAGAAAAAGAGGAAGAAATAATCAATTCTATTTCAATTGAACCAATTTTAGAACAAATTAAAAATCTTAAAGAAAAAGCGTTAGACACCCCTGAGAAGTTTAAAGAAATTTATTCTAAATTTGAAGAATTTGAGAAGAATTATCCTTATTTTTTTATAGATATACAATCTAATCTCTATGATAATCAATCAATTTTAAAAACTAAATATTTACAAGATACATTAACTAAAGAAAATGAAAAAGTTGAAAAAATCAATATATTTTTTGAAAATCAATTTAAAGAAGTTGAAGAATTAATAAAACAAAACAAATTTCAAAATGCACACAATAAAATAATCTCCCTAAATTATGAAATATATCAAATCCCACAATCTTATACAAAATTAAAATTTAATTTACTTAAAAAAAATTTATTTCAAATAAATAATTATTATAATCAACAGCAAAAAATAAAAACTCAATTATTAAAAGAATATATCAATTCAATGAAATATATTCTATCTCAAAAAAATACTATTTTTTCAAGTATTAATAGAACCGAGTTAGATGAATTAATTAAAAGTATTCAAATTTTATTTTTAAAAAGAAGAATAGAATTTGATTTATATTTAGGCGAATATTTCCAAAAATTTATCTCATTTAATAATAAATTAATTGAACATAGACTAGAATTACAAACAAGATGTGAAAATGATTTTATAAAATATTTTACAATGTTAGAATCTAAATTTCAAAACTACTTAGAACAAAAACAAGTGTATGAAGCATTAGTTGTATTAGAAGTAACTCATATGTTATTAAAAAAAGAAACTTGTTATAATCAAGATTTAAAAATAACATATTTTTTAAAATTAATAGAATATAAAAAAGAAATTAATAAATTAAGTTATGCTACTAAAAAAGGATTTAGTGAAGAAGAATTAACTCTTTGTTATGCATACTCTAAGTTAAATTTGATTAATCTCTTAAATCACTCAATAATTAGATTTAATAAAAATGAAATTAAAGAAACTATTAATGAAATTTATAATCTTGAAAATTTAAAAAATAATCATAAAAAACTAATATTAAATAGAATTATTACTAAATTCAAACCTTCAAATAATAGTAAAGAAAAATCTAATACTAGAATAACAACTAATGTAAATACTAAAAAATGAAAATTTTAAAACAATATGAGGTTTTTTTTGAAGGAGTTGGAATTCCAATTACAATTTATGAAGAACCTAAACAATTTGTCCCAATTTATGAAGTTGGAATTTTAGAACTTGGAAAATATACTCAATTAATTGTTAAAAAAATTAAAGAAGACTTACTTAGAGAAGGAGTTTTAGATTCATTTTCAAGAAAAACTAATGTTGGATATGAAGAAATTAAACAAGCATATATGGACAAAATTAAAGAATTATTGAACTATTATTTTCCAAATATTTCTTTTGATGAAAAATCAAAAATTTTAACTGTCATTCTTCAAACTAGTTTTGATTTAGGGTACGTAGATATTTTAGTTAGTGATTCACAAATAGAGGAAGTTACTATTAATGGTGCAAAAAATGAAATCATGATTTATCACAGAACATTTGGATGGTGTAAAACTAATTTAAACTTTAAAGATGATGTTGAAATTAGAAATATTGCAACTAGAGTTGCAATGGAGAACAAGAAATTTTTTTCAAATTTAAATCCTCTTCTAGATGCACACCTCTTAGGAGGACATCGTGTAAATGCAACACTTTCTCCAATTTCAACTGATGGTTCAACTATGACTATTAGACGATTCTCCGATACTCCTTGGACTGTATGCGATTTAATTAGGGCTAAAACTTCTACACCTTTAGGACTTGCAATTATTTGGCTTGCAATTGAAAATGAATTTTCATTAATAGTAGTTGGAGGGACAGGATCAGGTAAAACTTCATTTTTAAATGCAATTTCAGGATTTATTCCTGCTGATCAAAGAATTATCTCAGTTGAAGATACAAGAGAAGTAAGACTTCCCGAATATGCTCATTGGGTTCCAATGGAGTCAAGATCAGCGAATCAAGAAGGAAAAGGAGAAGTTTCAATGCTTCATTTAATTGTGAATAGTCTTCGTATGAGACCTGATAGAATTTTAATTGGAGAAATTAGACGTAAAGAAGAAGCTGAAATTTTATTTGAAGCAATGAGAACTGGACACAGTGTATATGGTACATTTCACGCAAATACTGCTGAGGAGATGGTTCTGCGTATGTCTTCATCACCAATTGAGATTCCAAAAATTACTCTAAACTCACTTGGTTTAATAGTAGTTCAGCACAGAGATAGAAAAAATGGAAGAAGAATTACTCTACAAATTGCAGAAATGACTCCTGAAGGAGATAGTAGGGTAATTTTTCAATATAACCCTAAAAAAGATGATTTAGAACTTAAAAGAAAACCTAAATATTTTATGGACAAACTTGATGAGTTTCATGGAATTGATTCTGAAGAATTTTTAGAAGAATTAAAACACAGAGCTTGGTTTTTAAACGCTTTAAGTGAAGCAGGTGCAAAAGATATCACTCAAATTGGAAATTATATTAACCAATATAATAAAGATAAAGATAAAATTTTACTTAAACTCTCAAAACTTGTTGAAAAAAAGAAAAAACATAAAAAAGCATTAAACAATAATAATAAATAGAATATGGTTTTAAAAGAAATTATTAGAAAAATTGCCTCAAAATATCCTAATTTAAACCATAAATTAAAACTTGCAGGTTTAAATCAAAGTCCATTTCAATATATTTTTCAAACTATTGCATTAACAGGAATGATTTGTGCAGGAATTTTTATATTTATATTTATTTTGTTCTCATCAAGTCCAAATTTTTTAACACTACTTATTGGAAGTATTTTAGCAATTCCTCTAATTTATTTATTTTTATTTTCAATTGCAGATGTTAAAGCAAAACAACTTGGAAGAGAACTTGATAGAGATTTACTCTTTGTATCAGAATATTTACTTGTAACACTTGAATCAGGAATTCCTCTTCCTAATGCACTTGAAGAAATGAGTAAAATTCAAAGACCTGGTGGAATCTATTTTGAGAGAATTTTAAGAGAGTTTAAAATGGGTGAAGATTTAGAACAAACGCTTGATGATGCAATTGATTACTGTCCTTCTGAAGATTTTAGAAACTTAATTAAAAAATTAAGAGATAGTTTAAGTATTGGTGTTCAATTGGATAAAACATTAGTTGATTTTGTAGAAGAGAGTTCTGATAAAAAATTAATTGAAATTCAAGGATACTCTAAAAAATTAAATCCTCTTATTATGATGTATTTAGTTCTTGGAATTGTAGTACCATCACTAGGTGTTACTTTTTTTATTTTATTTGCAGCAATTAGTGGGATGAGTGAAGGTATGCTTGCATTTATTCTTTCAATAATATTTTTATTTATGTTTTTATTTCAATACATTGCATACTCTTCCCTTAAATTTAGTAAATCAACTCTTTAAAAAAAAATATAAAAATGGCAAATAATATTATTTCATTAAAAAATTTAGGAAAACTCTTAATGCCTAATAAAATTCTCTCACTACAATATTCTGATAAAATAAAAGTAGCATATGAAAGAGTAAATGGTGAAAAGATTCGATACGAAATTATGTTCTATTTTTATATTTCTTCATTTTTTTTAAGTCTAATAATTTCTTTTTATTTGCTTGACTATGTCTATTTTTTTCTAGAAAATTTCATGAACTCAACATTATATCAAGTAGGAATATTTACACTTTACTTTTCAATTATTCAAATTTCAGTATATTATGGTATTTTAATTGGTTATTTAATTAAATTTGATTCCAAAATTACTCAATATGAAATTAATGTTGAAAAAGATTTACCTGACTTTTTAGATAACTTGATTTCAAATTTAAAAGGTGGATTAATTCTTGAAAAAGCTCTAATGAGATCAGTTAGAGATGACCAGAAAGAATTACTTCACGAAGTTACATTAATTAATGAAAAAATATTATCAGGAACATCAGTTGAAAAAGCATTAAGTGAAATGAGAGAGAGGTTTAATTCACAAATAATTTCAAGAACACTTTTTTTAATTATTGAAGGATTAAAGGGAGGAGGAAATTTGTCAGCACCACTTGAGAGAATTTCAAATAACTTGAAAAAACTCTATCTTTTAGATAGTGAAGTTAAATCAAGTGTTGGAGGATTTACAGTTGTAATTAAAGCAATTGGTGGATTTTTAGCCCCAGCTCTTTTTGCACTAGCAATTACTCTATTGGTATTTATTGGTGATTTATTAGTCCTATTATCTAGTAGTGGAACTAATGTCATTGCAATGTCTGAATTACCTGAGAATTTTGTATTTTATTTAGTTACATTTTCATATTCAATGATTGTTCTAGTTTCTATTTTTTCAAATTTAATTACATCCCAACTTAAAAATGAAGAAGGATATAAAGCTCTTAAAAGTATCCCCATTACAATTATCTTATCTTCCTTTCTATACTACTATCTCTCTGATATTTTAATTGCATATTTCTCAAATATTATTTAATAATATTAATAATTATAATTCAGTTTTTAACTAAAGTTTAATTATAAAATAAATAGATACTTTTTTAAACAATTTACACAATTATATTGATATGGAAGAATGGAAAGTTATTTCAAAAGAAGAGTTTGACTTAGATGAAGAAGGTAATTTTATAGAAGTTTCTTTAAAAGAACATCCAATTAGCAAAGAATTGTTATATGGGATTTCTAAAGGATGGAAAAATAAAGAAGGGTTTAAAAAATATAAATCTAATATTATTATATCAAAAGAAAATAAAGATAAATTAGTTAAATTATTATCTAAAATTGAATAATCATTAAAAATATTTAATTTTGTAACTAATTACAATATCTATTCTACAATATTTTTATTATTATTTGTGTTATTATAAAAAAGTTAAACTAAATATTATTAATATAATAATATATAATTTAAATATGAAAATAAATCATATACAAGCAATTGAAATTTTAGATTCAAGAGGAAATCCTACTGTAAAAGTTGAAATGTTACTCGAAGATGGATCTTTTGGAGATTTTAGTGTTCCTTCTGGTGCTTCAACAGGAATTCATGAAGCTCATGAATTAAGAGATGAGGACCCTTTAAGATATCATAAAAAAGGAGTATTAAAAGTAATTGAAAATATTAATTCTATCAAAAATGATTTATATAAGCGTTCTTTTACTCAAACATCATTAGATGAATTTTTAATTACTAAAGATGGAACTACTAATAAGAACAATTTAGGTGCTAATGCAATTCTAGGAATTAGTATAGCATTTGCAAAAGCTTGTTCTAAACATTACAATTTGCCATTATATGAATATTTACATAGACTCTATGAAAATAAAGGAATGCGTTCAAAAACTACTCTTAGTTCCCACACACCACTTTTATTCTCTAATATTATTAATGGAGGGGAGCATGCAGATAATGACTTAATGGTTCAAGAATGTATGATTATATGTAATTCTAGAAATATTCAAGAAAGTGTAAGAAAAACTTCTGAAGTATATCAATCATTAAAGAGTGAAATTAAAAAAAAATATGGTGCTGGAAGTACTGGTCTTGGAGATGAAGGAGGATTTGCACCTAATGTGAAAAATGTTGAAGATTCATTCAATTTAATTACAAAAGTATTAAAACATTTAAATTATACTTCTAATTTTGTGTTTGCAATTGATGCAGCTGCTTCTGAGTTTTATAATGAAAAAGAGAAAACATATGAAATTGAAAAAGGTAAAAAAGTAAAATCTAAAGAACTAAATGAATATTATAAAGAATTAATTTCAAAATTTCCTTTAGTCTCTATTGAAGATTCTTTCTCAGAAGATGATTTTTCAGGTTTTGCTAGTTTTCAAAAAATGATATCTAAATTATCTAAAGAAGAAAACCCATTCTCAAATATTTTAAGTGTTGGAGATGATTTATTAGTTACAAATCCTCAAAGAATCAAATTAGGAATTGAAAAACAATTGTGTAATGCACTACTTTTAAAAATTAATCAAATTGGAACATTAACTGAGAGTTTTAAAGCAGCAAAACTTGCTCAAGAACAAGGTTGGAGTGTTATTGTATCACACAGATCTGGTGAGACTATTGACTCATTTATCTCAGATTTAGCAGTTGCAATTGGAGGGGAAATTAAACTTGGAGCTCCTGCAAGAGGAGAGAGAGTTGCTAAATATAATAGACTCTTAGAAATTTGTAGAAATTTTAACTAATAGAAACTCAAATTAAAAAACATAAGTTTTTTAAAGAGATTTTAATTTTATTTACTTAATGCGTCTATAGCTCAGGGGTAGAGCGGCTGCCTTGTAAGCAGCAGGCCGTGGGTTCAAATCCCACTAGGCGCTTATTCTAAGCTTTATTGTGATTTTCACCCACTACGTGGTAAGCAAAAATTTATTCTAAATTTTTTTATATTTAGTAAAACTAAATATTTCAAATCCCACTGGGCGCTTATTTTAATTTTTTATATATCTTAGTAAAATAAAAAAATTTATATTCTTATAAACCTTATAGTAATATAATGTCTAAACCAATTGAAGTTCTACCTTCTCCTTTTAATTTTCTTGAAAAGATATTTAATGAAATCCAAGAGCTAAATATTGATATTTCTTCATTTGAATGCGACCATATTTGTTATAGAGTTGAAACATATGAAAGATATAAAGAATTAAAAAATAAGTTACAAACAATAGGTGAATTTCTAAGTGAAGAGATAATTGCAAATAGACCTATTTCAACATTTAAGCTTTTTGCTCCAATTAAGTTTAAAGATAAAACTATCTCGTGTTTGGAACTTCCTGCTCCTAAAGAAAACTCTTCATACAATGAAGGATTCGAACACATAGAATTTGTAATTAATGAGAGTTTTTCTACATTTATGCAAAAGTATCCAAATTTAACATTTAAGATTTCATCAATAAATAAACAAATGAATCCTGAAATCTCTTTAGAATTAAAAGGAGGAACAATTAAATTTCATCACAATTCATTAGAATATGTTGTAAAATATCTTCAAACTTGATATATAATTAAATAAAATTAAACAAAATGGTTATGTTGTTGTATGTTATAGTGACATAACTTTAAAAATTATTCTCTTTAAAAAATACTTAATGAAGTCCTCAATTTTGAAGTATTTGTTACTTCTAATAGCTCTTTTGTCTTCTATCTCTCTTGGATTTTCAAGTACAGTATTTGAATTGTTTAGTGATGTTTCTATAATATTTCAAAATATGGGTCCTGAAGTTGCATATTTTATTTCATTTGTTCTTCTAACAGTTTTATTTTTTGTAATATTTAAACAAGGTACTGTGAGAATGCTTCCAAATAATTCAAGGGGAGCTAAAGCAGTTGCAGTTATTCTAGGTTTATTTGCAGCTATTGGGTTAGTTACACATGAAAGATTAGCAAATACAGATAATGTACTCATAGCAATTGGACAGGGAGTTTTATTTCCAGTATTATTACTGGCACTATTTGCAGGTTCATGGGCAGTTTTAAGAGGTATTAATGGAGCAAAAGTAAGTGGATTTGGTAAAATTTTAATGTATTTAGGATTTTTAGTACTATTTACATTTGCATTTATTCAATTAATGATTTTTGGAGGTGCAACATTATTTAGTGGAATAATTCAAACAGACTTTGTTCAAGGAATTATTAGTTTCTTTACTTACTTATTAATTGTGCTTACAATCATCTTTGTAGTAGCTTTAATATTTATCTTCTTCACAGTAAAAGAATTTTTAGAATTATTTGATAGTTCTGATGATGAATCAGTTCTTGCAAGAGCAAGAAAAAAGAAAAAAGAGAAAAAAATTCAAGATGCAAATACAATTGAGCAACTCAATCAACTTAAAAAAGCATTTCAAAAAATGAAAAATGCTTATGATGACAAAGCAGTTCATTTAAGAGACATTGGAAATATGGGAGATATTAGAACAACTCTTGATAGAGCAGAAGAAGTTCCACCTCAAGATACTGATGGAAGAGGATTATATAAAGCTCCTCAAAACTTTGGAGGTCCTTTTAAATAAATTAGAAAAATGGTATCATCAGAATTTGCAATATTTCAAAATTATAGACAAAAAGCAGCTGCTCTTAGAAGTGCAGCAAAAGATGCACTAGATATTTTTACAAATTTAGGAAAAGGATTTGACTCAACTAATAAATATTTACTTCAAAGAGCAGGAATCTCAGAGAAATTACAAGATAGATTAATTAGAGGAGATAAACAAATTAAGCCTCTTCTTCAAGGATTAATTCAAGAACTTGATAGAGAAATTAAAGAATTAGATTCTATGCTTGGACATATTCAAATTTTTGGAGCTGATGCATTTCATAATTTTCAACGAAGTGCAATTTCACATCAAAAAAAACAAGCTGATATATTAAATGAATTATATGAATTAGGAATTGGATACTTCCATGCACTTGAAGATCAAATTCATGCAAGATACTTAAGTGTGGAACAAGCCCATAACAGATTTAGAGAAAAACTCTTTGAAATTTTAAGAGCATTAGTTGAAGATAAAATGCCTAAAAGTGCAATTGTTGATACTTGGATTGATTGTTTTGAATTTTTAGTATTGTATTTACGTGATGATTTAGAAATGGCTCTTCCAAGACATACATTTATTGAACTTGTTGAACAAGAAACATACTCTCCTGCAAGAGTTGTATTACAACGATATTTTACAGTTGGACAAGGAGAACATTATATTAAACAAGTTGAAGAACAAGGATTAACTAGAAGAGCAAGAGATAGTAACTCTCAAAAAGTATCTTATTTATCATTAAAAGAAGAACAACAGAAGAAGATTGACAAAATTGTAATGGCGTCCCTAATTAATTTACTTGAAGGAGTTGAATTTGAGGACTCAAATGAAGGAAGATATGTCTGGGATCAAGATACTGATAAACCTGAAGACTCTAGAAGAGGTATAAAACAACGAATTGAAGATAAATTCAAAGAAAAAGAAAAATCTCCAATTACTGATGAAGTTACAGCTGTAATAGAACAACTTCTTATTGAATTTAGAACTAAAGTAATTGAACTTAAAGCTAAAAAATTCTTCAAATATGAAGAAGCAAACAAAAATCTAGGGTACGATAAATTCATTATATTTGTAACTGATAATGGGCAACCTGTCTATGTTGAAAATTTAAGAGATGATAAATGGAGGGAAAAAAATGCAACAACTGTTCTTGGAGTAAGAGAATTCTTAAAAAGAGTTCTTGATTCAGGAACTAAAGAACCTCAAAAAGATGTATATGTTAAATATTTATTAGAACTTGAAGAGAATAAACAACTACTTGCATCTTCTCAAGAAGGAGGAAGTGGAGGCGAAGATGAAGAAGATTGGTTTAGTGGAGTAGAAGCATTTTCAAATTATAACGAACTTCATAGTGCAATTCAAGAAATGTTAACATTATGTAATGGACTTAAAGATGATTCCCTATATTCAGAAGATAGGGTAAATAGTGACTCTACTAATGCTGTTGAATTAAAAATTAATGGATTAAAAGAAGGTTCAAAAAGAATAGCTAAAAGTTTATCCTCCAAAGATTACTTTGGAACTATAAATAAACAAGAAATGATTGCTCAAATTAAAAATATTCTTAATTCTTTAAATTCAATTAATATTCATTCCTCAAAAAGTATTATCTTAAATACTGTTAATCAAATTGAAGGAGTACTACAACAGTTTTAGTAGTAATTAAAAATGAATTCTAACTATAATGCAACAACTGGAATTTTAAGTAAACCAACTCAAATAGGGAACTTGAAATTAAAACAAACTTACTTCATTGAACCTAATCATCCTACTCTTTTTGTTGATGATGCTCTAATGGGCATTTGGATAAATTTAGATTCTACTCAATTTAGTAACAAGCAATCAATTGGATTTCCAATTAGTATTCAAAGAATAAATAATGGTGATAAAAAGGATTTCAAATTATTATCATTTCCTTCTTATAAAATAACTAGTGAAGGTAAATTACCAGTTCAAATTTTTTTAGACGATGTTTATGAAATTTTTAATACAGCTTTCCCACTTGGAGCTAGAGAAAATGAAGGAGAAGAAAATCAAACTGATAAAGAATTAGATTTAGAACAAAAAATTGATATTTTGCATAAAATTTTTGAATTTGATACCTCTAAAGGTAGAATTCCTAAAAATTATCTAGAGGCTAAAGATAAACTTAGTAGTTCTGTTTTAGAGAAAATGAGGTTATTTCTAAAATTTATAAAAAATCTTAGAAAAGCACCTCTTAAAGAATTATTAACAGATAAAACAAAATCTATTATATTTGGAACACTATCAATGAAAGATGAACTAGAAAATCAAGTTGCAACAATGAATGTTCAATATAAAAAAATTGATGATAATTCCTGTCAAAGAGTATTTGATGAAGCATTTAAAAGTCTATATTTATCAGATTCACAATTACACGATATATTTGATGCCATTGGGTTTAAATATTGGTCAAATGGTAATATCCCGCTAACAGGAGGAGCTATATTTGTAGATTATGGAGGAACTGGTAAATCTCTTTCTAAATCTGCAATTAGAAGTTTCACAAAAGGTTTAGCAAAATCAGTAAAAACAGATTGTGAAATTAAAGAAGTAACTTCTGGAGAAATTTCTTCTTATGTCAACTCAGGACCACAAACAGTTCAAAGATGGTATTTAGGTTCAAAGATAAGTGACCATATTTCAAGTAAACAACCAAATTTAGTTGAAAAAGCAAGAATAAATCAATTTCCATCATTTTTAATTGTAGATGAAGCACAAGATTTAATCAAATCAAGTGATTTAAGAAGAATTGGAGAGTCTGATCCAGGAACTATTGAACCTTTTAAGAGATTTATTCAAGATGTTAATAAAGGAGGTGTTACAGGGTTTGTAATTACAATTCTAATTGCAAATATGAGACCTGAGCAAATAGATAATCCTCTCTCTCAAGGTGGAGAAAGATTAAAAACAATTTGGTTTGGACATCCAAAAACAGTGGAAGCATGGAGTGCTGTTGCACTATTTCAATTTGAGGATAAAAAATTAAAATTTAATTTAGAATATAATCAACTTCCTCTTAAAAATATTGGAAAAATTCTTCTAAAACAGCAAGAATTTTTAAAAAATAGTTTCCAAATTAGAGAATTTGAAGAAGAAAAAGGAGGAGTTTCTCAAAGGATTTTTGGAGATATTGTAGCTGAGTTTAAATCAAGAAATTCTAATGAAAATATTACTAGCTTTAGCATAAACCAATTTAGACATACAGAAGATATAGATAAAATATTTGATTTTATATCATTTCTTGAATTTTTAATAGAAAAAGCAATATCAACTGCTAGAAGAGGAGGATTTAGTATTAATGAACAACAGTTGAGGAATTTACTTAGAAATGAAATTAATCTTGAAACTAACTCTACATCATCTTCAAATGATAATCACTCACATAGTTTTGAAAATGTCAATCCACAGCTTACTCAATTCTATAATAAAATATTAAAAACTAAAGATATTCAAATATCATTTAAAGATTTTTTTGAGGAAGAAGATAAAATCATCATTAGAAGAAAAATTGTAAATTTTATTAGATTATATCATCCTGACCAATATCAAATATTAAATGATAAAACTATTGCAACTAAAATTTTACAATTTTTAAATTATTGCTTAGAAGAAGTTAATAAAAGTGAGTTTGATTATAATCAAATAATTAGATTTTTAAATTAAACTTTGCTTCTAATTCTATTACTTAAAACCATCTTCTTTATAAATAAAAAGCAATTAAATTATTGTATGACTTTTGTAGATATTCATGCTCATTTAGATTTTGAATGTATTTCTAATGATAAAGCTACATTAAATGAAGAGATGAAAAAAAATAATATTTTTGCTCTTTCAAATACTTTAAATTTAGAAAATTATATTCATACAAAAGAGCTCTACAAAGGACTCTCACAAGTTCAAGTAATTCCTGGACTATACCCAACTAATGCTGGGAAAATTTCCAAAGAAGAATTTGAAGAATTTTTAACATATTTAAAAAAACATAAACAAGAATATATTGCAATTGGTGAAGTTGGCCTTGATGCTCATGAAACTAAAGATGAAGAAGTTCTACTTGTGCAAGAAGAGAGATTTAGAAAAATTATCGAACTTGCAATAGAGCTTAATAAGGCGTTACTTATTCACACAAGAAAAAGAGAGTTAAAAGCTCTTGAAATCATAGAAGAGTATGTAGTAAAAACAGGATTTAGAAAATTCAATTTACATTGTTTTACTGGAAAAAAAAAGTATTTTCAAAAAATTAAAGAGTTGAGAATTTATTGTTCAATTCCTCTTACAATTTTAAACACTCAGTCATTTCAAATACTAGTTGAAGAATTACCTATCTCACAACTCCTAGTTGAAACAGATTCACCATATTTGCATCCTGAAAAAATTACAAACACTCCTCTTACAATTCCACAAATTTATGCTAAAATTGCACAAATTAAAGGATATGATGCAAAAGAAATTGAAAATATACTCTATAAAAATTATATGAAATTTATTTACTAATAAAGACAATATAAAAATAGTACATTTAAAATTACTAAAAAAATATCAAAAACAAAATATTAAAAAAATTATAATCTACAAGTTATAATTTAATGTATACATATAAAAATGAAATTAACAATTACAGACAAATTACAAAAAGAAGTAGGAGAACATGCAAAAGAGCATGAAATGTTTAAAACAATAGTAGAAGAGAAAAATAAAATAATTACTTCTAAAATGAATATTACAGAAGTTGAAGAAGTCGAATTAATTTTAGTAAATTCAAAAAGTAAACTCTCAACATTTTTAATTACATCTACTGAAATTCCATTCCCAATTGCATATAAAGAAGGGACTAATCAAATAATGACTATTCATCCTAAAATGACTGGACAATTATTTCAAAATCATGAAGAAGAATATTCAAGATTAATTGAATACGCACTATTAAAGATGTATATTTATAATAAATATGGAAAAGACTCAAACGCACAAATGGGATTTTTTTACAAATATTGTAGTGAAACAGCTGCACAAATTTTATCAGACAAATACTTAGGAAAAATTGCAGAATTTGAGATTAAGATGTATACAATTGATAAAAAAATTACTAAAAAAGATATTGAAGTTGGACTATTTTTTTACTTACTCAAAGAATTAAGTGGGAAAGATTTTGTATATCAACATTTAGATACTATTTTTCAAGACCAAGATGTTAAAAAATCTCTTCACACAATATACAAGAAAAATTTTAATGATTTAATCTTACCTCTTAAAGATAAATTACTTGAAGAACAAAGAGTACAACTAGAGTTACAAAAAAAAGCAAGACAAGATCAACGAAGACCGATTCACAAAACAAATCAAAGAGAACAACATACATCTGCAAATATGAACAATAATAATAATAATTACAATAGAAATAGTAGTAATAATAATAACTCACAAAGACCTAATAATTCTTTCAAATCTCCTGTAAATAAAAAGAAGGAAGAAGCAACACCAGTTGATGTTAGTAAACTATAAAATTATAAATATTTTATAAATAACATACTAAGGCGTTTATAAAAATCTTCTACTTCTATATCATCAAAATTTAGTTCTTGCATTAGTCTTTGTTCAAAAAAATTTCTATGAATAAAATCACCATAAAACTTTGAAAGATCATTAGATGCTTCTATTTTTTGTCCTGAAATTTTACATATTATGGATTTATTATTTTTTTCAAAAACAACAAAAACAAAATTCATTAATTTATTATAAAAAATAATTAAATCTTCATCCGAGAGTTTTTCAATCTCCTTATAATTTAGTTCAAATCCTCCATTAGGAAATAATTCACAACAACCTTCAAAACTTTCTATCAAACCCATTTTTATTCTAATACTACTTCTCTCCTCTTCTTAGGAATTTCTATTTTCTCAACTCCTTTTAAAAATTTACCAGTTACTGAATTAGGATTATTCATTACTTCATCAGGAGTTCCACTTGCAACAATATGTCCTCCTTCTACCCCAGCACCTGGTCCCATATCAATTAAATAATCACTTGCAATCATAGTGTCTTCATCATGTTCTACAACTAAAAGAGTATTTCCCAAATCTCTTAATTTTTCAAGTGTTCCTATAAGCTTTTCATTATCTCTTTGATGTAGTCCAATACTTGGCTCATCTAATACATACAATACACCTGTAAGTTGAGCTCCGATTTGAGTTGCAAGTCTAATTCTTTGAGCCTCTCCTCCACTTAATGTTCCAGCACTTCGTGACAAATTCAAGTATGAGAGTCCCACATTATTTAAAAATTCAAGTCTATCAATAATCTCTTTTAAAATTTGTTTAGCAATAAATTTTTCTTTCTCACTTAATTTCTCACCAATATTTCTAAAAAATACTAATCCTTTTTCAATACTCAATTCAGTTGATTCAATAATATTAATCCCACCTACTTTTACACTAAGCATATTTTCTCTAAGTCTCTTTCCTCTGCACGTTGGACATGTAGTTTGAGACATAAATTTTTGAAAATGATCTTTTCTTGATTGAGAATCTGTTTGATGAAATAATCTTCTTGCTTGTGGAATAACTCCTTCCCATACAGCATCCATCACTTCACGACCAGCATAATTTTTTCTCTTAATTACTTGATTATCTCCATGCATTAATGCGTAATATTGATCATCATTTAATTCATTTAAAGGAATAAATACATCAAAATTATATTTTCTAAATAATTCAGTCATTCCTCTAACTTGCCAGTTTAGTTCTATTTTAGAATTCCACAAAGCAATAGCTCCATTTGCAATACTCTCTTTTTTACTTGGAACAATTAAACTCTCATCAAATTCAAATAATGAACCAATTCCTAAGCAAGTAGGGCACGCACCAAAAGGAGAATTAAAAGAAAATTGTCTAGGCTCAGGTTCTTCAAACACAACTTCAGGATGATTAGTACACGCACCATAAGAGGAGAATACCATCTCAGCTTCTCTTTGAATTTTTTTAAGATCCTTCTCTTTCATTATTATTAAAATTAAGAACCACGTATTTATTAAACTTTATATTTTTAAAAATTGTACATAATTAAAAATACTTAAATTTTCAACTTAAAAGATACTATAAATATTATTAAATAGAAATTTCATAATTCTAAATGGTTATGGTTAGTCTTCCTGAGAAAAAAATAATTGAAAATATTTTTAGAAATTCAACTTTAATGTATGTTATATGTTTTCTTACATTAATTATTCTAAATGATGCTCCTTCAATTATTAATATAGGACTTAAATCATTAATATTATTTGTTATTATACTAATTTATGCAACTGGAATTTATCTCATCTCAGATATTGATACTTTTGAAAAAATAAATCCTCTTGTAATTACAGGAGTTATGTTTATATCAGGATTAATTTTAATATTTACATTTGCTCTTCTATATTATGTTCCAACTCCAAATAATTCAATTTCAAGTATACATGGATATGAACTTGAATTTTTTGATCATATTTATTTTAGTGGAGTCACATTAGTATCACTTGGATATGGAGATATTTTACCCCAAGGGAATTTTTATAAATTTTTATCAATATTTCAAGTATTTTATGGACTTATTTTTGTAACTACTCTTTTCTCTTTATTAGTTTCAAACTTCAATAAATCTCTTGAACAAGCAAAATGGAAATTAGTGAGTAAAAGTTCAATAGAACTCATAAGGCATACACTTGAACAAATACAAAAAAGTGTATTTCATATATTTTTAAAAGATTTTAAACCAATTTCAATTTTAAAACTCAGAGTTGAGCCAATAACTCAACATCAAAAACAAGAATTTAAACAACACATGGAAGCAATTTTAAATAATACAAAACATGTTGAAATTGATTTGAAAACAATTCAAGAACTAAATACTGACATTCATACTCCTCTTCATTCATATTTAATGGAACTCTCACAAAAAATTAATGATATGGAGATTAGATATAGTCCAAATTTACCTCCTCAACTTCATAAAATTTTAATTGATTTACAAATCGAATTAAAAACAATTGTAGAAATTTTAGCCCATATTGAAATATTAAAAACACAAGCAACAACTCAAATGCTTCATGATTCAATTAAAAGAATTTTATTACTAATTCACGAATTCAACGAGGAGAATTAAACTAAAAATTTAACTTTGTTTTAGTTTCTCCTCTTCCACTACTTTTTTAGCATACCCTCTATACCAAGAATCAAATTCTCTAAAAATTTTCTTAGAATCTAAAAACCCTTCACTCTCATTTACTCGTTGTGAAATTTTATGAAATTGGTCATTAGCGTCAATTACACATTTTGCTTCTAATAATTCATCACATTTCACATCCTCTGCAACATCAATTTGTAATTGTTTAATATTTGCTCTAAGTTCAATATTATCCCAAATAGCGTCCCAATTTCCTGACCATTGTTTCACATTAGCACCAATTGCTTTGAGTAATTCACTATCTCCATTCATCAAATCATCTGAAATCTCAAGAGTGTCAGTTACTGCATTATATTTAAACAAATCTACAAATCCTCCTTCTAATTCAGGATCCTCTTCCCAATTTTTTCTAATTTCAGTAATTTGAGTAATTCTCCTCATTCTCTGAAGCCCATCTGAAGATTTTACAGGATTTGCAACAATAACTAAATCAGTTGCTTTAAATGAAGTTTTTGGAACTCCCAAATCATTAACAAGTCTATCATATACACCATAAGGACTATCTCCGTGAATTGTTCCAGCTACAACATTAGCCAAAGCTCCAACTCTCATTGCTTCGTATAATGCTAACGCTTCTGTTGAACGTACCTCTCCTACAATTAAACAACTATCTCCAAGTCTTAGAGTTGATCTAATCCCCATATCTGCACTAAACCCCTCACTAGACATTGAAAGAGCTGATTTTACAGTCATTGCTTGAATATTATACCCCAAATCAGTCAATTGTAGAGTTGGAATCTCAAGAGTATCTTCAATAGTAATGATTCTATATTTCCTCATAATTTCAACTAATACAGCACTTAAAATAGAAGATTTTCCTGAACCTCTTGTTCCTGCAATTAACATTGTTCTTGCACCATCAATAATAAATGATAATACTCCAGCAGCAAGTGTTGAAATTGCTTTATTTTTCATAAATAATAATAATGTCCAAGGTTTGTCTCTGTGCCTTCTAAATGAAAATCCAAGTCCATAAGGATTTAAAGGGGCTCCAATAGCACTCACACGAGCTCTTGCCATTGGCGTTTCAATTTCTGTGTCTAATAAAGGATTAGAAGCATCAAGAGGTTTTCCTGAAATCATTCTAAGTCTTGAAGCCCAACCTTCAACTTCATCTTGTTCAGGAATAATATTAGTTCTACAATCTTCAGCACTTGCATGTGTTAAAAAAATAGGAGTTTTATTAGCAGGAGAATTTATTGAAATATCTTGTACATTCTCATCACTGAGTAAAGTTTCAATTAGTCCAAATCCAACTGTATATCTAATTAAAACTTCAGCAAGTTCAATTGAATCTTTTTGTTTTAATTCAATTTGTTTAAATTGTGCAATTTCTTCGACTAAATCCTTTGAAATATTAAAAAATACCTCTCTTAAACGCTGCGGACTAATAAAATCACTTGATTGAGGAGCATGTTCAGCCAATACTTCTTTTGCTAAATTTAAAATTTGATATTTTTCCTCATTTAAGTCAAATTCAACAGGTGTTAAATGATATAAATTATATGCTTCATCATCCATACTAAAAATTCTCACTTTTCCTCCAACTACATCATAAGATTCAATTTCTTTGGCATTAATAGGTATTTTTTTTTGAAGTGATGTAAATACAAAATTAGGTTTTATATTTGGTTGAAAAAATACAACATACTTATCTCTTGAACCTACTTTGTGTCCTGCAATATCATCTTTAACTTTATGAATTAATACTAATGATTCCATAAGAGTAATTAAGTATTTAATAACTTGAAGATATCTTTCTTGTAATTCATTTAATGCTTCATCTTCAACTCCTTTCATGTTATGAGAACTATCTCTTAATTCTCTTTTCAATTTCACATATGCACTAATTGGATCCGAGAGCAAATCTTTTACAATTGTATTTTGAATAAATGTATATTTTGAAAAAAATATTTTAGCACCATCATCTCCTATTTTTGACCTTAGTTGTTCAATTGGTAAAAATAAATCTTTTTCATGTGTAAGTTTTATATACAAATTCCCAATTTCTCTAAGTAACTGGACTTGTTCAAAAGAATGCTCATAATTTTTATTGTGAATAAAAAGAACTTTAGTAACAGAAGGATTTTGAATAATTTTTTGAATAGTGTCTCTCATAACTGTTGCATCATCAGCAAGTGTTGGAAAAATATCTTTCCCTAGATAATTAATTCTCAAAATACTAGTCATCCCATGTTTAACAACTTCAGTATCTTTAGTATTCTCAAACATAGTAATACTACTAATACTAAATATATTAGTTTAATGTAACTATTTTTTAGTTAGTAAAATTAGTTTCCCAAAGTTTAAGGTAATTTAGTGTAATTATCGATAGTTTCACATAACATTTATATATAGTTTCCACTATATAATATTTACATAAGAACGCAACTTATGTAACTAACTAACAAACTAAATGTAATATAATTCATTACATTTTTCATCAAAATTACTTCTAAAACTAATTAAACATAGTCACAAGATTTTTAATATAAATTATATGTATATAATAAATTAGGAATTTTTAAAAAATTGTAGAATATAAATAGTGTGTAAACGGGTGACATATGTCACCAGTCTAAAAATACTAGATTTTTAGTAATTTCATGAAACCTCATGAAATTCGAAAAGAATTCCTTAAATTAAGAG
>JAIUMM010000004.1 GCA_022565615.1 Nanobdellota archaeon
CCACTCATACATTCTAGTATTATCATAATCTGCTGCCACAATTAAATTTTTAATTCCAGATAAAGTAGAAGGTTTTATCCATAAACTAACTGTATTTTGAACATCGGATAAACTTGAACTAGTTAAACTTGAATTAATTATAGAACCTCCAACTCCATCAAATTCCATTGCTCCTCCAAATTTTCCATCATCTGTAAGAGTTGCACCATAAATTATTCCATGATTATTATTACCACTTTCATCCTCAATTACATTTCTAAATATTCTAATCCCATCAACATAATAATCATATCCTCCTCTCACATGAACTCTATCAAAATTTTGAAATGAAGTATCAGAAGTTGTAACACTACCTACATATGTTCCATCAATTAAAAATAAAGAAGCATTGAGAAATCCATCAGTTTTTGATTCTAATCTAACTCTATACCACTCATTTTCAGGTCTTGCCCAAGATTCAAGAGGAGATATAGATTGTGCACTATCCCAAGTATTATTATATACTTCTTCTAATGCAAAACCTGTTGAAGAAATTCTAACTCCATATCCCTCATTATTTGAATTTATAATTGATACTCTATCTCCATTAGAAGATGGTCTTGGATCATCACTTCTAATCCAATATTCCATAATAAAATTTCTATCAATTTCTTCCCCAATTAATTTATAACCTCCTCTAGGAAAAGAATTAGTTGTTTTTTTTAATGAATGAGTTCCAAACCTAGCTTGTTCTGATGAATGCTCTATCACTCCTCCTAAATATTGATTCCAACCATCAAAGTTTTCAAAGTTGTCCTCAAATAATATATTTTCTCCAATATCTTCAAATCTCCACCACCCCACAAGAGAATTGTCAAAATTTACAAATGAGTAATAATCATCTTCAATTGTTGAATCTAAACCAACATTAATGTTTTCACCCAAACTTATTACAAAATTATTTAAAGGGGTAAATGAATTAAAAAACAACAATTCATTAAAAAAAATAGTTGAACTAAAGGGTGCTAAATCCAATCTATTTACTTCTTCACTAAGAACCAAATCAAAAGATATTCTCCTATTCCCATCTACATCAACATCCACATAAAATGTTTGATTAAATCTAAATATATCTCCAATCTCATAATAATACTCAACATCTGAATCAAACCCATGTTTTCTATAATCTCTTACTAAAATAACTGATTGATTTTCTATAAATATAATCTCATATTTATCTAATAAATGAAAAGGAATTTCAAATCCTCTTCTCATGTTATTTGGAGAAGTTATTGCATTCTCAAATTCTCTTATAATTGTTTGAACAAAATCTTCTCTTTCTTTGTCTAAATTATCTAAATTAAACCCTGCTATAAAATAACCAGCAACACCTAATGCAACACCCACACCTAAAAATAAAAATACTGATAACAATAAAAATTCAAATCCAATTTGAGCTTTATTATTTAATTTGCTATTATTCAAATTCATTTTTAAAACCTCCTTCTAACCTCTTCATCAACTTGTTTTTGTAACAAAAACCACTTTTTAGATTTAGACCTCTTTTGTAAATATGCATCAAGACCTAAATCTACTTTTGGAGAAATTTTATTTTGAGTATTCAACAAATCATTAGATTTCTCACCAACAGTTTCATCTAAATTACTATTAAGATTCCCTACATTCTCATTTTGTATATTCTTATTGTTAAAAAGCTCTTCTCTCTTAAAATTCACCTCTCTATTAGGAGATCTTGAACTAAATAATCTACTTATAAAACTTGATTTTTCAGGCAGAACTTTAGATTTGTTTGAAAATAAATCTTCATTAGAATAACTTTTTTTCTCCTTCTCAACATTAATTTTTTGTATAGAATCAACTTTAGGTTTTTTTGAAAAATCAATATCTTGCGGTCTAATATTTAAATCATTAAATTTAGCTCTATCATATTCACTCCTTTGATTAAATTGCTGATTTCTCAACTTTCTTTTCTTCTCTTCCTCTTCAATTCTTCTCTTTGTATCTTGAATCTTCTTATCTTCTAAACGCTTGTATATTTCTTTATCAAATGAAACATTTCTTGAATGTCCAAATGAAAAATGAAACATTTTTTGAGAAGATTTTTTTTTTCTAGTAATTTCTTTTTGTTTAAGTTCTCTATATGCTTTTTCTTTATCAACTAAATCTTTGATATTTGAATACATTATTGGACAAATTCTAATTATAACAAAAACAACTATAACAATTAAGAAACATATAATTAACCATTTTAAAACTTCAAATAAATTACTTGAACCAATAAAAATATTTTTTTTAATAGATTTATCATCTATTTCTGCATTAGAGGTTGCATTTAAATGTTCCCTCTCATTATTATTAACTTGTTGTAAAACTCCATTTTGAGTTTGTTGTAATTGAGTAGAACTAGATAATGCTTCAATTATCAAATCTTGTGAATTTTTATTTCCAACTCCATCTTCAATTTCAACATATACATTAAAATTATCTTCCCCCTTTAAAATTGTAAATGTGAATTGTCTTTCTTGTAAATTTTCAAATTCAACACTATTTTCATCTTCTTTTGTAACTACTATACCAGTTGGTTTTTCAAATATTTTAAGATATGAAATTGACTCATTACTTTGAATATCTCTTTGAATTCTCAAATCATGACTAATTTTACCTTTAATATTCTCTTCTGTTCTAATTGTAACTCGCACGAACTCTTCAAATTCTTGCTTCTCAACTTGTAAATCAACTGATACTTTTTGCGGAATTACTCTAATTTCCTCACTTATATTAACATTTCCAACTTCATCATACACTTGAAGTCTATACCTGTACTCTTGAGGATATTGAACTTGAGTATCAGTAAAATAGCCTTGAAAATTTGTATTTGAGTTTAGATTTGTATTTGAATTAAAACTATTATCTCTTGAAATTATTCTACCACTTTCAAATATCTCTACTCTTGAAGTAGTATTATCAACCTCAAACTCAATATCAACAGTCCCTTGAGAATTTGTTTTAACATTAAATATTTCAATTGCAGGAGGAGTTGTATCAACAATTAAAAAATGACGAATTTGTTGAATCATTAATTCATTAGAACACTCAATTTCTAAATTATATTCTTTTTCCTCAATATTGATATTATTATCTCTTGACAATTCTAATTCAAAAATTGATGAACTAGAACTTGTTCTAACAAATTCATTAACTCTATTTGAATTAAATCCTCTAACACTACACTCTTGAGCATTTTGAGCATCAATTCTAAGTATATTTGAAATTATTGAAGGAATAGTTCTAATTTGAATATTTTGAATTTGAGAAGTTAAATTATACATTTTAGAATTTGAAAACTCATCTTCTAAAATAATTAAAAATTCATTTTGAGGAATTTGAGAAAGTACAATTTCAAAATTTCCTGAAGTAATTTGATTTGAAGAAGTAGTAAAATCCTCTCTATATTCTCTTGAACCTAACTTTACAGTCCATGAAGAAATATTTGATTCATCTTCAATATCAAAAATTAATTTAATTTGATTTGAAAATGTATCAGTAATTGTAACATTTGCAAGTTTAGGAGGAAAAATATCTTGGAGTTCAAAACTTCTAGTTCTTTTTTGAAGATTTCCAGCCCTATCTCTTGATTCAACTACAATAGAATGTTTTAATGCTGAACTAATATTAATAGTTGTATTAAAAGATATTTGAGTTGAATTTGTTTGAAATGAAGTATTAAATATTTTTCTAATAATTGAACTATTCTCTTCAACTTCTACATATAACTCATTTGAAATAGTTGAATGTAAATTATCTCTCACTTCAACTTCAATTGTCAATTCTTGATTTTGTGAATTAATTGAATACTCAATATCAATTGTTGGAGGAATAAAATCTAAATATATTGTTTTATTAGAAATAATATTTGAACTTGTAGTAAGTTGTGTAATTTTAAATGTAATAGCACTAATAAAAGATGTATTGGAAGTGTGAATATAATCTAAAAGTGTTCCTTGAAAGCAATATTCTTCATTAATTTGAGTTATTGTACATAAACTAGCATTAAATATTTGTGTATGTGTTGATGAAGAATTATCATTTAAAAATATTTCATATGTGAATTCAAAAGAAGTATTTTGATTTGAACCTAAATAAAATGTTAAATCTTGAAATGAAAAAAAATCATTTTCTTCAAAATTAGAATTATAAACTGTAAAAGAAGAGAAAACTAAATTTAAAGAGAAAAGAAATATGCACACAAAACTTAATATTTTATAATAATTATTCATAGTATTATTTCATAAAATACCTTTAAAAAATTTTGTACAAATATCATAGAGTAACAATATAAACCTAGTTGAGATTAAAACTATTGAATAATAAAATTTAACAATTTTGAATTGAAAAAAGATAATTAAAATATAAAAATTTATATATCATAATTTCTAGTAATAATATGAAAATATTTAAAAAGAGAATTGAATTTTAATATATATCCTCCGGTGGTGTAGTCCGGCCAATCATGCAGCCCTCTCACGGCTGCGACCCGGGTTCGAATCCCGGCCGGAGGGTTTTTTAATTATAAATTCTAAATTATAGAGTATTTATTAAATCTAAAGTGTAGTTTAACTCTAATAAGTAAATTTAAATTATAAATAAAGTAAAATTATATGTGCAACTAAAACTTAAATTTTAGATGATTTTGGATAATTTTTTAAAAATAATCAATTATCCTCTTCTTTATCAATAAATTCCATCACACTAAGTGAGATATTCTTCTCAATTAAATACTCAGTACTAAAATCATACTTTTTAACCGGAATCTCTGCACTCAAACTTGCACCTTGATGATGAATCTTATTAACTTTAAGAGTGAACTTATCATCTTCAATAATATCAACAAACTCTTTTTGTAAATTTTTTAAAATTGATTTTTCAACCTTTCTCACTTTTGGAAATAGTGATTTATCAATTTCAAATTCATAAATAATTCTTTTAAATTTTACTTTAGAATAATTTACAACTTCTCTTTGAAATAATAGCGTATTTGGAATAAACACAACATCTCCTTCATCAGTCATAATTTTTGTATTCATAAATCTAATATCTTTAATTCTACCTTTAAAATCATTAACTTTAATATAATCTCCAATTTTAAAATCATCTGAGAAAATAATCAATAATCCATCAATAATATTTGCTATATATTCTTTAAACAACCATGAAAATGCAACTGATACTAAAGCAAATGTTGTAAAAAATGTGAGTAAATGAATTCCTGAATAATATAAAGTTGCAAGTAAACAAATTAATATCAAAATCATTCGATACACATTTTCAATTCCTTTAATTGTATTATCAATAGTTCCGACTTGGATTTTATTCCTCTTCCTATATGTTGACATAATGAAGAGTTTGACAAAATTTAATCCAACTGCAATAAATAAATACAATAAAAATAAATCTATAAATTTAATAAAAGGTAAATTTGAAACTTCAATAAAATCTGAAAAAAAAGTTCTAAATATTCCAACAACTGCTAAAAATAAAATAATCAAATAGAAAAAAAACTTTCTTCTAAATGAAACTCTAAAAAAAGAAAGCTTTAATGCATATAAAATTCTTTGAAACATAATTTGAAAAAATTAAAAATCTTTTAAAAGAGTTTGTACGTAAATATATAGATTATCTCACATTTAATAAATACAAACACGAATTATATTAAAAAAAGATGTGAATATCTTAAAGTATTTCTCATGAGTAAAAATACTTTATAAAATTAGAATCACTACTTAAATTACAATGGAACACGTAATTAAAAACGAAACTATGCAAAAAAAAGTGTGTGAATTATTAAATGTATTACTTGCAAATGAGTATGTATTATATACAAAACTTAGAAATTTTCACTGGAATGTTGTAGGACCTCACTTTCAAGATTATCATAAATTTTTTGAAGAAACATACAATAAAGTAGAAGAAGATATCGATGAAACAGCTGAGAGAATTAGAACTCTTAATCAAAGACCACTTAGTTCAATGAAAGAATTTTTAGAACACTCAACTCTTAAAGAATCAACTCAAGCTCAAATGAGTGCTAGTGATATGTTAAGTGAATTATCTCAAGATTATGAACATTTAATCATAGCATTTAATGAAAACATTTCAAAATGTGATGAAATAGGAGATATTGGAACTGAAGATTTTTTAACAGGAATGATGCAAGAATATGAAAAAAAGTTATGGATGATTAAGAGTATGAATTCATAACAATAAAATTAAAATTATAATTCTTTTTTTCAACTTAATATTAATGTTTAAAGTAAAATTTTAACTAAATAATTAGATATACATTTCAATTTTATTAAAAATATTATATAACGCATTAGAACGATTAGGAGATAAAAAACTCTCAAGTCCAATATTTGAAGAGCTTTTTTTAATTAATTCAATATTCTCTTTCAAATCTTCTTGCAAAGTATCATCTAAAATCTGCTTTATAAGTCCAAAGAAACCTTTTATTATCATAGCATCTGCAAAAAAATGAATAGTAATTAAAGAAGGAGAATTCCTTTCATTTTCAATATGAACATCTACATATGCTCTACTCACACAACCTCTAACTAAAAATTCTTCCTTTTCAACTAATGTAGAATCTACCTCAAACTCTTTTGCAAATTCTAAAATAAATTCCATTTTCTCCATGGGAGATTCCATATATTCAAACTCCTCTTCCAAATCTTTGAGTTCTTGAATCACTAATTCTTTAGTTTTAATCATATTTTATTGTTATAATTACACTCACTTAAAATTTTAAATAAATCACTTTATTTTTCTTCCTTTTCTTTTACAACTTGAACTCTTGCAGGCCTTAAAATTGAATCTTTAAGTTTATATCCTTTTTGAAGAACTCCAACAATAGTTCCAACTGGGTACTCATGATGCTCAATTAAAATAGGTTCATGTTCTTTAACATTAAACTCTTGCCCTATTTGAGGTTCATATATTGAAATAGAGTGATTTTGTAACACATTTAATAAATTTTGATGAATCATTTCAACTCCTTTAATAAACATTGTAGTATCTTGAGTCATTTTCAAACTCATCTCAAAATTATCAATACTTGGTAATAAATCACTCACAAAACTTGAAACTGCCCTCTCTTTTGACTTCAAATTCTCCTCTTGCATTCTTTTCCTATAATTTTCAAAATCTGCTTTAAGTCTTAAATAATCATCTTTTAATTCATCATATTGCAGTTGTAATTTTTGTTCTTTCTCTAATTCCTCTTGAAGCATATCATCAGGAATTGTAGGAGTATCTTCATCTACTTCAACATATGTATCATTTTTTTTCATTTCCTCTTCACCAATTTCATCTAATTCTTGTTCATAATTTTTCTTATTCTTCTCATGAAAATTTTCTTCACTAAGTTCTTTATACTGTGAACTTGAACTTAAATCTTCAACATTTTCATTCTCAACAGACTTAAAATCTTTATTTTTATTTTCCATAATTCTTAAAATTGAGATATATTTATATGTTTTGTGAAAAAATAATACAAAATTCAATAATTCATTATTTATTAGAGTTCAAATACTCACTACTCTCATCAGCTGTTACATATACTTTCTTTGAAAAATCCTCAGAACTTATTTTAGATTTATTTTTTTTCGAATTATTTCCATTATTACTAGCAGAATTATTTTCAACCACAACAACTCTTTGAGGAGAATTCTTCTTAGAACCTTGAATATGGGCTTCAACTCTTTGAATATTTGAAAGAGGATTTGCTTTTGTTAACTTTTTAGTATAATACAAATATCCAAATAAAATTCCTGAAAACATCCCAATAATATGAGCTTCACTTGCAACATTTGATAAATAAAAACTACCAATTAAATCATATATGAAATAAATAATTGCAAGAGTTCTAAGTTTCATAGGAATTACACCAAGTAAATAAAATATAACATTTGGAAATAAATACGCACTTGCTCCAACTAATGCCATAACTCCTGCACTTGCACCAAGAGCTGCTGTATAAATAAAACTTCCAACAATTCCTGCAATAAGTCCAGAACCAAAATAAAGTAAATAATATTGTCTATCTTTAAGCTTTAATTCTAAAAGTGAACCAAAAATTAACACTCCAAACATATTAAATAGTAAATGACTAAAATTAGCATGTAAAAACATATGAGAAACTAAGGAATAAGGGGCATTAAGCAAATCACCTTTATTTAAAATAAATAATTCTGTAAAACCATCATATGACATTTGAAAAATGAAACATAATACAGTAAAAATTATAATTAAAATTGTTGGACTATTAAATCTTAGATGATTGAGCATTTTTTATTAGTATATATACATTAATTTTTATGTATTTATCAAGTTTACTCTAATGAACTATTTTATTTCAATATAAGAAGATGAGTCATCTCCAATTTTATATGATTTATTTGATTTATTTTTAAAATTAAATTTTGAATTAAAAATAGTTTTTTTTGAATTAAAAGGTGTATTTTTAAATAATTTTTTATTTTTTTTTGAATTAATATTTTTATACTTTCTACTCTTAATCAATTTTTTATCAATTTCATAATCTTCTTTTCTCTTCATCAATTTAAATACAATATTGCTCAAATATTCAGATTTAAAAATATATAATAAAATAAATAAAATAGTTATTAATGGAACACTAATTAATATATTCAAAGGACTAAATATCAAATTTAAAGAAATCATAATAGTAATAAATAATAATATAAAATAGATTATATAAAATATTTTTTTAAACAAATTCTCCTTATGTTTAGAATGGAAAAAAGAAGAAATATCTTTTTTATTTCCTTTAGAATCTGTAATTTTCATCATTTAGTATAAATATAAAGTACTTTTTAAAGTTAATGATTTAAAAAATAAAAAGATTATGATACAATAATTGTAACTATTGCTCCAAGGGTCCTAATAAACCTCATTCTAATCGAATTTGAACTTCCAACATTATCTCTTGCTTCAACTTCAAATTCACCACTTAATCCTAAATTTAAATAATCTTCTTGACTTAAAGTAATCTCAAGAGTCGGATATGTTACTGTTTTCACCAATTCACCATTCATATATAGTCTATAAGAACCAACAACTTCTGGTTCAAGAGTAAATACTAAATTTCCTGATGAAAAACTATAAGGTTCATTATTTGTAATTAAATTACTTCTTTGGGTATCAATTCTTAGTTTTAAAGATTCAGGATCATCAATTGTCTTATTTAATGTTATTTTATCAAAGTTAATCAATATTCTCTTTGACTCTTCATTTACTCCATCACTAACCATACAATTAATATTACCTGAAATAGATTCATTTGAAATTCTACTTACTTGTAATTTTCCTTCTAAATTCAAAGTTTGAGGTAAGGCAGGTGAAATTTTTATTCTAGAATTTAATGATTCACAAACTACTCTATTTGTAACATCAACACCTTCTATACTTTGTGCATTAATATAAAATGTAGCACCCGAAGATTGACCTAAATTTTGAACTTCACCAGGAAAATTTACAAATAAACTAGACATTATATCACCTCTAGTCTCATCAAATAAAACTTCAAATGATTTTGAAATTCCTCTCACATTACAAGTTACCACTGATCTAATTGAATCATTAGAGAGTCTTTGAATATTTAATTGTGAAGTTGAACCTAAATGACTTGCTTCTAAAGAAATACTACTTGAAGAACTTTGACAAATAATTTCATTACTAATTGGAACTGAATTTTCAAATGCACTAATTTCTTGAGTCGTATAAACACTAGTTCCTAAATCTAATTTATTTGGAACTCTTAGAGTAATAATTGACATCATATCAATTTCTAAAAACTCAAGTGGAATAATAATTGAATCTGATTGTGAAGAAGATGAACAAATTATTGAACCTTTAAGGGCCTCATTAGTAGTTCTTGTAACAATTAACTCTGAATTTTCAATATCAATTCTACTTAAAACTAAATCTTGAATTGAACTTGAAGGACTACAACTAATTTCTTGTAGAACATTTTGAGTCCCTCTAAATGCACTTATTTGAGTTTTAACTGAATAGGTTTGAGAAATTAACGAAGTTGGACTAACTTCAATTAAAACTGGGTTTATAGGTGTTGGATTTGAATTTTCAAAGAAAATATCTATATTTTTAATTTGTAAATTCTCTCCTCCTAAATCCGATATGGAACATCTCAGAGAACTTTCAATTAATTCAGTAGTTAATCTTGTAATAATTAACCTATTTGATGAGGGACTAATCTCATGTCTATACAATGATGAATCTGAAGTAGTACATACAATATTATTAGTTACATCTGTAACTTCATTTAATAAAGCTCTAATCTCTCCAATAACTTGAGAATTCATTCCACCAAATAAAGGAGATTGAGCAGTTATTGATAAAGAAGAAGTTGACTCTTGCTCAATTTTATCAAAAGAAATTTGAACATATTTAACTTCCATAAATCCATTATCACTAATACTACATCTAACTACTGAATGAATTGAATCTTCACTATCTCTTTGAATTATTAATGGAGAATTCTCTGAGACTACTCTTACTTTACTATTTGAATCCGTAATTTGACAAGAAACACTTGATGTTAAATTAGTTCCATCACTATTTGAAGCACTAATTAAAGACTGAACTCTATCCCCATCACCTCCTGATAAAAATGTTGGAACTTCTAAAAATAGTTCATAACTGGAATCATACTCATTTATTCTATCAAATGTAACTAGTATTGATGAAGAATTTGTTAAACCACCAACTGAGACTCCACAATTAACAACAGAATTAATTTCTGAATTTGACTGTCTTTGAACCATTACATTATTATTAGTATTAATTACCCTAATATTATTATTAGTTGAAGTACAAGATACTAAATGAGACACTAAATTATCATTGTATACTGCTGAAATTTCACCAATAATTTCTTGATTTTTAGCTCCAGATAGCATTAAAGGAGTATTTAAATGTAAGTGATTCATAGGAATAAGATTCTCTAAAAAGTTTACACTTAATGTTTTAATATCTCTTCCTGTCGGAGTATGAGAACATATAATCACACCATTTTCAACTTTTTCACCATTATTTCTTGAAATTATAAGAGAAGAATCAACTAAATCCACATTTAAACGTGTTCTAAATTCATCTGAAACTCTACAACTAACTTCATCTAATACATTTACAGAACCTCTAGTTGCAGTTATCTTAGTTGAAATTAACATCTCATTTGTATTCAATGTAGATGGATTAAAATTTATTCTAACAGGATTTTCTCCCTGCTGTGCATCAAATAAAACTCTAATAGATACTGATTTAGTTTCACTACCATCAATTTTTGAAAGACTACATTCTAAATTACTATTAATTATACTAGGTACATTTCTTGTAATCTCAATGGTATTAGTAGTTCCATCAATAGTATAATCATATAACGAACTATCTACATTATTACACGTAATTGTTGAAGTTAAAATTAAATCTCCATCAAGTCTACCTTCAATAGATCCAATTACTTTTGAATTTTCTCTTCCATTTAGAGGAGATTGAGCATAAATTGATAACTCTCCTTCTCTTGATTCAATTCTTTCAAACATTATTTGAATAAATCTCTCAACTCTTAAACCATTATTTGAAACACTACATTGAATAAATGTATCAATTGAGCCTGAATGTAATCTCTCTACAATCAAAGGAGAATTTGATTGACTAACATGAATATTTTCACTCAAAGACATTCTCTGACAAATAATTGAATTTGTTAAATCATTACCTTGACTATCAGATGCTCCCACTAAATCTTGGACTTTCTGAGACTCTGCACCATTCAAATAATTTGGGACATCTAAATATAACTCATAAGAAGGAGTAAATGAATCAAGTAAATCAAATAACACAATTGTCTTAGATTCTTTTTCATAACCATCTCTACTCAAAGAACAAGTAACCTCTGAGACCAATGAGTTATTATTTCCTCTCTGAGCAATTAACTTGCCTCCTTCAACTCTTACTAAAACTTGAGGATTACTTGAACTACAAGCAATTTGTGAACTTATATCAATCATATTATAAACTCCTGTAACTTTTCCTAAAACTTGTTGATTCTGTGCCCCTGATAAGATAGAAGGTGTTTGTAAAACAAGTGATTGAGGATTATAAATTCTATCAAATGAAATACTAATTGTATTATTTCTAGAATTTCCATTTAAAGAATCAATTACACTACAATGAACAGATGTAGATATTGAGGAATTAACTACTCTATCAATTCTAAGTTCACCATTATTTAATACTACATCAATATCTAAAGAACTAGAAACACATACTATAGAATTTGTTAAATTTTGACCTCTATAATTTTTTGCACTAATTCCAACTGGTCCAATTGATTCAACATCACCTCCACTTAAAAGAGTAGGTGTATTTAAAATAAGTAATTCATCTTCTGAAATCTCTCTAAAATATCCACTAATTACACTTGAAGCTGAAATACTTTGATAAGACACATCACAATCCAAATTAACAACAACTGAATTAGTTGTACTTCTTGAAATTTCTAAGACACCATTATTTAATAAAAAATTAAAATTCTCAACCTCATCAAACCTATTACAACTAATTAAATGAGATATATTATTTACTACTGGATCTCCTGTTCCTGTATTTGAAATATAAAATGCTTCTACATTTAAATCATATCTCATTGAAGTTCCAAAATCAATAATTCCTTTTGGAAATCTTAACTGAATAGTATTATATGCAATTATAACTTCTTCTCCTCCTGAATCATAAAATCTTGGAACTAAGTCTCTTCCAACATAATTACTTCTATCTAATTCACACACAAAAAATCTCTCTTCAACATTACAATTAACTCCATTCATAGTAACAATTGCAATCTCTTCATTCCCTAAAACTCTTCCTTGTACAACAACTTTTTGTTGATTAGGACTTACATATTGTTTTAAACCTCTATAAAAAATTTCTCCTCCATCAGGATTTTGAATTGTTGGATAATTACTAAATGAAAATTTTTGATTAATTGGTGTATTTAAACTAATACTATCTCTATTTGAAGAATCATAAATTGAAATAGTACTTCTACTTAAACCTTCTAAATATAGAGGACTTAAATGAACATTTGTATTAGCTAACGTCCCAGTTAAACCAGAATTATCCTTATTATTAAATATCGAATCAAAGAAATGATAATTTCTATTTGAAATTAATTTAAAAGTAGAATATAAATTTGAACTTCCAACTCTATCAATTCTAACATTTGTGTTTGAATTAGATGTTACTTGAAATGTATAAGAATTGCCAGATAAATCTAAATAATTAACATTAGCACTATTTCTATCATTTAAATTAATAAATGCATAATTACCATTTACTCTTAAATTAACTCCACTTGGAACACTTAGCGTTGAATAATCAACATAATTTGATAACAACTCCACAATAACTAAATTATCTAAATCTACATTTTTAGCAATAACTCTATGGGTCTTTGAAGAATCTGTTATTTTTTCAATAGGATAAATTTCATATTTAAATTCAGGTTGTAATGCAATACTTGGATTGTCAAATGAATCATATAAATTAAAGTTCAATTCTAACTGAGTTAAATTATTTAAGTTTTTAACATCTAATTCTAAAATTAATTCATTATTTGAGTTAATTGTATAAGATTCTATTAATATATTATCAAGTTTTAAAACTCCTGTTGAAATTGGTAAATTCTCACCCATTGGATTTTTATTAGTAAATTTAAATCTTAATGTAGAAGTATCTGAGCTAACATAAACTCTATTTCCAATTTTTTTCCCACCACTTAAAACTTCAACATTTAAATTTGGAGATGATAAAGTTCCTTGAATTAATTCAATATTTTTTGAAACAGAAGAACTTCTTCCTTCAATATCTCTAATAGATGCTACAATTCTAGGATTACTTTGAACAACATGAGGAACATTAAATTCTAAGTAAGACACCCTATTATTTAATGAAACTCTAGTTGCATCTTCATACGAGTATGAACTCCCTCCTACTTCTAAAATAAATGAATTTAAATCTACTCTTGTATCATCTTTTAATAAGATTCCAATTTTTGAATCTCTAAAAAGAATTTCTGATGCTAAAATTTCAATTTCAGGAGCTTCATTATCTAGTAAAATATATTGACTCTCATACACACCTGGGAGCATTAATTCAATTAAAAATAAATTTCTATCTAAATTAGTAACCGTAGGTTCTAAATTAACTCTTTGGGTCTCTTCTCCTTGAACAATTAATTTTGAAACTAATTTTTCATTTGTCAGTGTGTTAATATCTAAAGTTTTAAGTTGACTTTTATCAGAAAAACTCAATAAAGTTTGTGGATTTGCATGAGAATAAATAGTATTAAAATTTCTACAAACTTGATTAGTTCCAACAACACATAAATTATCTTCCCCTTCATTTAAAAGAACATAAGTTTGAAACACACCATCAACTACAGGAATGGGAACACCTTGTATAAATACAACATTTCCTTCAGTTGCAGTTCCGGAAATATGATAATGAGGAGTAAAAGTAGTTATTCTAGAAGGAGTTTGAGAAGTTAGAGGATTATCTGAAATAAAGTTTACAGATCCGACTCTTGCTACATTTACAAAAGAAAAAGCATTATCTTGAATCTCTTGAGAATAAAAAATATATTTAAATTTTGAAGAATCCATATTTGAACCACTCCTTGAGATTCTATGAATTAATTCAATTCTATTTACTTGAGATTTTTGAAGTGATATACTAAAACTCCCATCTGAAGAAACCATAACTGAATTTTTAACACCATTTACAAAAGCAACAACCTCTCCTTCTAGAATTGGGTTATTAATAAAACCTTCAATTACAAATCTTTGAGAGTTTGATTCATCTTCTTCAATAGAAGTTACTACAGGTGGAAGAGGAATTGAATTATCATATAAAATATTATAGTTTTTTGAAAGTGTTGAAATTCCATCTTCTAAAACAACATTCAAATTTAATTTATATACACCAAACTCATCAAATACTCTTTTTTGAAAAAATATAGCTTCCATAGAAGATGAAGATTCTTCAAGAAACTCTAATTTAGAAGATTCTCCACTTGGAAATTGAATTGAGGCAGAAATTTCTTGATACTCAGAAATTTGTGAAATATCAATTGAAATAATATTTGAACCTTGACTTGTAATAAAATCACAAGAACTATGATCTTCCATATATACACAACCATACGAAGTTGTGAATAATGCTAAAATAATTACTAATACACCAATTAATTTATAATTCATACCATAAAATTAATTTAAATTATTAAATATATTTATAATTGTAATAAAGTAGTAAAAAATAGTAAATACTCCTAAAGCAATTAAATAAATAGCAAGATAAGCCAATAAAATATATTTAAAATAAACGAGAGTCAAAAGAACAAGTTTTCATTTTATTCAAACTCTTAAAAATATATTCAAGCAATGAAATTGCTTAAAAAGAAAAAAAAGAAAAAAGATTAGTAATACTTCTCCTTCAAATCTCCACTGATTTTTGTGAGTTCTTCTTGAGGAATAAGTCTTAAACACTCCCAAGCAATACTTAAAGTTTGTTCAATACTTCTATTCTCATCCATTCTTTGTTGTAAAAACTTATCTTCAAATGCTTTTGCAAAAGCTAATTTTCTTTTATCTCTCTCACTTAACGCTTCTTCTCCTACAATTGCAACTAATCCTCTTAAATCTCTTCCTTCAGCATATAGTGCAAACATCTGGTCGGCTACTTTTGGATGATCTTCTCTAGTTTTTCCTGCTCCAATTCCTTCTTTCATTAATCTTGAAAGAGAAGGGAGTACATCAATTGAAGGGTAAATCATTTGTCTGTGTAACTCTCTTCCAAATTGAATTTGTCCCTCTGTAATATATCCAGTTAAATCTGGAATTGGGTGAGTTTTATCATCCCCAGGCATTGTTAAAATTGGAAGTTGTGTAATTGAACCTTTTTGTCCTCTAATTGCTCCTGCTCTTTCATAAATCTCTGCTAAATCTGTATACATATAACCTGGATAACCTCTTCTTCCTGGAATTTCTTCTCTTGCTGCACCAATTTCCCTTAAAGCTTCACAATAATTAGTCATATCTGTTAAAATAACTAAAACATGATACCCTTTTTCAAATGCAAAATATTCAGCTGTAGTTAAAGCCATTCTTGGAGTAATAATTCTCTCAACACTAGGGTCATCAGCTTGATTAATAAATAATACAGCATTTTGCATAGCTCCACTCTCTTCTAAAGATTTTTGAAATTTATGAGACTCTTCATTAGTAATTCCCATTGCTGCAAACACTACTAAAAACTCTTCATCATCACCAAGTACTTTAGCTTGACGTGCAATTTGAAGAGCCAAATCATTATGTGGAAGTCCTGATGCTGAAAAAATTGGTAACTTTTGACCTCTTACTAATGTAGCCATTGTATCAATTGCTGAAATTCCCGTTTGAATAAAATTTGAAGGAAACTCTCTTGAATAAGGATTAATTGCTGCTCCATTGATATTTCTTTTCTCACCTTTAATTATACTTCCACCATCTAAAGGCTGAGCTAATCCATTAAAAATTCTACCTTTCATACTCTCATCTACTTGAAGAGTAATAGGCTCAGATAAAAATTTCACACTATCTTGCTTACTTACACCAGCAGTCCCACCAAATAATTGCACTACTACTTGAGTATTTGAAGTCTCTAGCACTTGTCCAAATCTTTTTTTTCCTTGAACCATTACCTCAACTAATTCACCATAACCAACTGGATGTGTTTTCTCTACAAAAATTAAAGGACCAGCAACTCTACTAATTGTTTTATACTCTTTTTTTAAATCAACCATTTCTATACTTGTTAGAAAAAAGAATTTCTTTATAAAATTTTGGACTAAATTGCAAATTCAAATAATTTTCATACTTTCCATCAAATATTTAAATGTTCCATTCCTAATAATATTTAGATGTCTAAAATTGAACAATATTTCCAAGATCTAGACTTGAAAGTTGATAAAGCTTACATAGTTGCAAGAAAAGCCCGTAAAAAAGGAATTGATGCAATTACTGATATTGAAATGCCTCTTGCTCGTGATATTTCTGAGCGTGTAGAAGGACTTATTTCAGTAGCTGCTCCTCAACTGCTTGGAAGTGGTGTTGCTAAAAGAATTCAAGATTTAGAAAAAGAATATGGAAAACTAGATTGGAGAGTTGGAATGTGTATTTCTTATGAAGTGGCTCGTGGAGATTTTTGTAGTTTTAAAGATAAAAAAGAATCACTAGAAATAGGAGTTCGTGTAGGATTTGCATATTTAACACTTGGAGTTGTATCTGCTCCTTTAGAAGGATTTATCGGATTTGAAATTAAAAAAAGAAGAGATGGAGATGAATATTTAGCAATGTCATTTGCAGGTCCAATTAGAGCTGCAGGAGGAACTGCAGGTGCTGTAGTAGTACTTCTTGGAGACTATGTTCGAAAAAAAATGGGATATAAAGAATATGACCCTGATGAAGTTGAACAAAAACGATTTCACGCAGAACTTATGGATTATAATGATAGATGTGTAAGACTTCAATATCTTCCAAGTGAAGAAGAAACTGCATTTTTAATTTCAAAAATTCCAGTAGAACTTACAGGTGATCCTACTGAGAAAATTGAAGTTAGTAATTATAAAGATTTACCAAGAATTCCAACAAATAGAATTAGAGGTGGAATGTGTTTAGTTTTAGGAGAATGTTTAATTCAAAAAGCTCCAAAGGTGAATAAGAGAATTGAAGAATGGGGTGAAGATTTTGGAATGGAGCAGTGGCTATTTTTAAAAGAATTTTTAGACTTACAAAAAAAAATTAAATCTAAAAATTCAAATGAAACAAATTCTTCAGAAAAAAAGGAAAACAAAGAAGAAGAAAACAAAAAACCCAAAGTCCTTCCTAATTATAAATTTATGGAAGATACAGTTGCTGGAAGACCAATATTTACATTTCCTATGCATAAAGGAGGATTTAGACTCAGATATGGAAGAGCAAGGACATCAGGTTTTGCAAGTACTTCAGTTTCAGCTCAAACAATGGAAATATTAGATGACTTTATTGCAGTTGGAACACAATTAAAAATTGAAAGACCTGGAAAAGCTACAGTTGTAACTCCTTGTGATAGTATTGAACCACCTATTGTAAGACTTAAGAATGGAAATGTACTCAAATTAAAAACAATTAAACAAGCAAGAGAGCTTAAAGATCAAGTTGATGAGATTATTCATTTAGGTGATATTTTGATAAGTTATGGAGAATTCTCTGAAAACAATCATATTCTTCTTCCAAATGGTTATTGTGAAGAAGAATGGGGGCTTGAATTAATTGAAAAATTAAATAATTTAAAAAATTAAATTTATTTATTTTAAATTTATAATTTCTATTATTTTATAGTTATGACACAATAATTTAAATATAATGAGTTTAAAGTTTATATGACTAAAAATTTACAACAAGAAGAAATTAAACAAAAGCATGGTATGAATGCAGTATTAGTAACACTTGCAGTAGGTGCTGTAGTAATAGTTCTCTCCTACTTTATGTTCATATTTTATATGTAAACTATTTTTATAATAAATTAAATTTTCAAAAAATTATTTAATAATAATTATATTTATGAATTAATATATCCTAAATATTTATTCTTCAATTAGCTTTCTCCAATTTTCAGGATCCCCTTTAATTGCACCACATTCAGGACATGCCCAATCATCAGCAATATCTTCAAACTTAGTTCCAGCATCAATTCCTGAGTCTGAGTCTCCTTCTACTTCATCATAAATGTATCCACAAATTAAACATTCCCACTTAGCCATGTAAATTATTGATAAATTAAATATTTTTTAAATATTTGTTACTCAAAATAATAAAAATTTAATATCTAAGTAATGCAACAACTCCTCCCATCCCTTGCACAATTGAACCATGATGAGAATTAGAACTAATAATTGTAATCTCTCCTCCCATTTGTTCTAGTATTTCAATACTTGAAAAATAGTTTTCCAAAAATTCATTATAAAAAGAAGAAGTAAGTATAATTTCTTTAACAACCCCTTGACTAATTAAATCAACAATATTCTCAACACCATATGCTACTTTATTATCAGTTGCAAGAGATTTCAAAAATAGTTCAATCTTCTCACTTGCTCTTTGCTCACTTACATCATCAATAATATTCTTATGTTTTAATTCATCAACAATTTTAGATACTGTGGAAACCTCACAATCTAAAGTATCAATAACTACACTTTTAAAACTTGGATACTTCTTCTCACACAATACCTTTAATTGATTTTTATAAGTACCAACCCCTGCAAATATTACAAAATTATACTCTTGAAATGAAACATCATCTAAACTATTAATCATCTCCTCCAAATTAGTAGTTTGTTTATGAGTTGAGAAAAATTTCTTAGAACCAAGTCTTGATTTTTCAAACAATACATCAATTGAAAATAAACTCGCTCTTGCAACAATTAACGAATCAACATCACATAAAATAATTAAAAATTTATTCTTCATAGAATTTAAAGCAGAATGTAATAACTTTTTTAAAAAATTAGGTCTTTGAAATGAAACATTTGACTCTTTAATTTCAATAGTGTCTCCAATAGAATATTGTAAAGAATGATGTGAACCTTTTGTAGTAAATTCAGTTTCATTTTCAATAGTTCCTTGAATCCTCAATTCTAAATGTTCAAATTCTACTTTCTTAACTCGTAATTCAACATAAATAACTTTAGTGACTTGCTTAGTTTTATCATCTCCTATTGCAACTTTTCTTGTAGATTTAGAACATACAATATCATCTTTTAAAATATATTTTGAAAGAACCCATATATCATCAAAGTGTTCAATTAAATAGAAATTAGAATTTTCTTGAGCTTTTAGTAACTTCATTATATACATACAATACTTTAATGTTTAAAATAGTTTTTGTTTCAAATTTTCAAGAATTCTTCTATAATACATTGCATATGCAATTAATCCTCCAACATAAAAAACTGAAATAAATATAAACGAAATTATTGACTGAATTAATATAAATAGTGAAGTATCATGATTTAATGATAAAATATTTAACTCATTAATTTCAAGAGCATTTAAATCAAAATTAACATACTTATCCACACTTGAAGAATCAATTTTTAACATAATAAAAATTTCATCAAAATCTTTATTTCTAATCAACTCATTATAATTAAAAATTATAACTTCAATTTGAGGATCTAAAACACTTTGACTATTAAAAGAATATTTTGTATAAAAATCATTTTGAACATATAATTTAATTCCAACTATATCAAAATTATAATTTTCTAATTGTGAAACACTAAAATAAGTACTCTCCAATAATAATTCAGTACTCCTAATATTTCTAAGTGAGAGATTTTGAACACCTTGAGTATTAATTAAATCTGAAATTTCCCTATATTGTGCAGAACTTCTATCTAAATCTAAATGATATTCTAAATATGTATTATCTACATTAGAATAATATAATGTTGTAATATAACTCTGAGCAAATACTGTTGAATAAAATAAGAAAAAAACTAATATAATTAAATAATATGAAGAAATCCAAAAAGATTTATATTTTTCAAATTTTCTAAATAAATTTATCATTACAAATAATAAAAAAAGCAAAATTCCTAAAAATGGTAACATTATTTGAGCAAGAGTAGTATGTTCTAAATTTTCAAAAAAAGATTGACTTTTAAATACTACTCCTTGCATATCTTGAGATGTAGAAACTGAAAATTCGATAGGATTATTTAGTGTATTTGAGAATAACAAAAAAATTTGTAATAATACCATTGTAATTATAAACATAATTACTTTTTTGGACGGAATATGTATTTTTTTTTGAAGACTTAAAAAAAGAATATAAAATGGCATAACTAGTAAGATGAAAAATAAAAATATATATGCCAAATACATAATTGATTCAACTCCTAAAAGCAATACACTTACTATCAATGACGAAGTTAACGATTCATTATTAAATACATTTTCATATTGATTTTGAATTAATGAATTTTCAAATCCAAATAATGGTTTTAAATCATTATCTCCTCCCAAAACATTATATAAACCATTATCAATTCCTGTAGCAAATGGGATTAAATATACTCCTAAATCAACAACTAGATGAATTGAAATTAACAATGCAATTGCTATAAAAAATGTTTTTTTATCTTGTAAATATAAAATTAATTGTTTGAAAAAATCATTTCCAGTATTAATAATATCTTTTAAAAATAAATCAACTGATAATTTTTTATCATGTTTAAAGATATAAACATATAAATAATATCCAACTCCAATAACAATTAATGCTGCATCAACAGCTAAGGCAAACCATTCCATAAAAAATTTAAAAAATGTAAATATGAAAAAATAATTAAAACCTAAAATTAACGAAAATTTAAAAATTTCACTAAAATATCCATCAGGATTAATATTAAAGCTTCCAATAAAAGACTCTTTATGAATTGGTTGCTTCATAAATATATATGCACTCATCAATATAATTAAAATAATACCAATATTTGAAAACCACATAGCATAAGATGCGATAAACAATAAAAAATGTTCATTTATTAAAAAAGAGAATATGTAATATAACTCAAAATCTACATTTCTTACATAAAAATTTAAAATTGAAGGAAATACAATAAGTCCTGAAGCTATTAAAATACATACATCATACCATTTATTTTTAAATCCTGTTAAAATTTTAGTTATACTTAAACTCGCAAATAAATAGTAAATTAAAGCCCACGACAATAATTTTTTAAAAAAATCAACATCTCCCGTATATGAACTAATTAATGAAAAAATATTAAAAAAATCTAAAATATTTAAAATAATAAATGAAATTAATAAAAAGTATAATCCTACTTTTTTAATATAATTTAAGGCAAAATAATAATTTAAAACTTGATTCATTAAAATACAATCAGTATGAACATTTATAAATATTTATTGTCAGTATATAAGTATGAAAAATCATCTTAGTGATATTTTACTTGAAAGAGGTCTCTTTTTATTAAATTTTATTTTTGTAATTATGATGATTGTTATCTTTTATTTTGAATTAAACTTAGAATACTTCTTTTACTCAGTAATTATTATAACATTTGTATTTTCTTACTACTTCTTTAAAAAAAATAAAACTTTCTCAAAAGGAATTATACTTACTAATCTTTTTGTATATTTTTACTTCTTATATCCATATATTGCTGAATTTATATCTCAAGCAATCCCTCAAATTAGTACATATGCTTTAATACTTTATACATTATTTTTAGCATAAATATTTTTAGAATTTTTAGGAAAAAAAGATGAAGTAATTAATTCAGTTACTAATTCTAAATTAAAACACATAATTTTATTAATTCCTTTTAGTATACTAGGAGGACTTATTTTTTTCATAATAGGTGAGCCCATTCCTAAAGAATCTTTTTTTATAAGTACATCATTTTTAAGTATAATTTTTTCAATGTTTATCTTAGCTTTATTAATAGGAATTAGTGAACAATTATTATTTACAGGATTTGTATACAATACATACAAAACTATGACTACTGAACTTGATGCTCAAATTCAAACTTCAATTTTATTTGTAGCATTTCATATGATTAGAATACAAGTACTCATCGAGAGTTTTGTGACATTTTATTTTGAACTTGCTTATGTGTATCTAATATTATATTTTTTAGCATTATTTATATTTATGAATATTAGTATTATGCTATTTAGAGGATATAAAAATGTAAAAGGAAGTTTATTATATTCTATATTATTTCATACATTTGTAGATTTTTCATTAATATTATTTGTCCTATTTATTTAATTTATAATTTGCTCTAATTAGATTAATGAAATTTAAAAATATTTGCTTCTTTAAAATGGAAAAAAGTATTTATAAACAAATTCTATCTAAAGTAATATAAGTTATGGTAGAAAATAATTCTCTTGAAAAAAATAAATCTTCTAATTTAGTTGAAAAAGAAAGTCAAACTACTAATGATATAGGTGAGACTGAATCTCAAGAAAAAACTTCTCTAGTTAAAAATGATAGTACTAATTCTTCTCAAGAAGAAAAAAAAATAGATGAAAACACAGATAAAGAATCAGATAATAACGTTAGTGATAAAACCACTAAAGTAGAAGAAGAAGTTGACCCTCACGAAGAGTCATTTTCTCATGAAGAAATGCAAGCACTTGAAGAACAAGAGAAAGGATTTTTTTCAAAAATAGCATCTAAATTTTCAAAAAAAGAAGATAATAAAGATGAAGATGATAATAAAGATTCATTTGAAATACTCAATCAAAAAGAAATAAGTAGAGCAATTTCAAAATTACAAAATCAAAATCAAAATCAATCCATTGAATTTGATAAAATTGTAGGTAAATTTGAAGTTTTGAATCAAAAAGAAAGTGAAATTAGTGAACACTTGCAAGAGTCAAATGAAAAAATTGGAGAACTTAGAAGTACGGTTTTAGGAAGAGAGAGAATGTTTAATAAACTTGAAGATGATTTCAATTCTGTTAAATATATAGTAAATACATTTAAACCTGAAAATATTGATAAAAGATTTGATGAATTAAATAAACAATTTGCAAAACTAAGTAGTGGAGTTGAAAGAACTGATACTAAAACTAAGCAAATGGAAGATAAACTTGCAAAATATTCAGTTTTAATGGAAAAAATTAAAAATTATGAGAGTTTATTATTTCAATTAGATAAAATTAAATCGACTGAAAAACATATCTCTGATATGAAACTCACTATTGAAAAATATATGTCAAAAATTGAAATTATGTCTTTAAACATTAGTGATAGTACTTCTATGATTAAATCAACAAATCAATTAGCATATGACAATCAAGAAAGTATTAAAGATTTAATTAAATCTCTCTCAAAGCTTGAAGCTAAAAGTGATATTTTAGTAAAACAAGAAAATTTTAATTTTTTAAAAGAAGATGTTGAAGTGATTAAAAAAGTATTATTTGACTCAGAATTCAAAAAAGCAAAAAAACTAGTTACTAATGAAGTATATTTACAAAATTCTAACTCTCAATTAAATGAAGAAAGTTCTAGAGATTCTAATCAAAATAAAAATATTAATACTAATCTAAATAATGATAAAACTAAAAAAGTAATTGAATATATTACCTCACATAAAGAAGAATTCTCAAAAGAACAAATTAAAAAAAGTTTACTAAAGGCAAATATTGATGAGGAATTAATTGATACTTGCTTTAAAGAAGTATTCTCTAAATAAAAAATTTAATACTTTTAACTACAAATTAATTTTTAGTGTAATTTCTATTCTTTTTTTCCTAATTTTTCTAAAACTGAATCTTTAATTGAGTTTAAAGATTTTGAAATTTTATAAGAATAAGATGAGTCTAGTAAATGTTGAGTCATTTTTTCAACTTCTTCAATTTTTTCAAGTAAGTATACTTTTTCAAAATTTTTAGTTTCACTAATTTGATCAACTCTTCTTTTAACTCTTTTAATTAATTCTTCTGCTTCATCTAATTTTAAATCTTTATTTAATTGTTTAATTTTATTTATTTGTATAAATACATCTAACTCTAAATTTTTATTTTCATCTTCTTCATCATTCTCTTTTGGTACTGAATTTGGAACTGTACTTACAGTAGAATTAGAAGATTGTGATGAATTATTTAACTCAGGATTAGATTTTATTTTATTATGCTTTGAATAATTATTTATCTCTTGCTTAGTATCGCGAAGAGGAGTTGATATTTTTTTAGAACTATTATTTTTAGAATAATTTTTAAAAAATACTTGTAATTCACTCATTTTAGTAAATATAAAACTTGCCTGTTTCAACTCCGACCTATTTAAATTTAAAAAATGATAGTTTTTATTATAAAAAACAACTAATGAATTAAATTCTTCTTCTCCTTGGGATAAATCTTTTTTTGAAATTAATTGTTCAATTCTTACAATTCTTAAATTAATACTATTCATAATTCCTCTAGTTTCATTACTGCTTAAAATATTTGAATTTGAAATAAACTTATCTCTTTTTTTTTCAAGATAATTTTTAAATAAATAAATATATATCTGATCTCTTTTTATAATAATCATAGTTCCTAAATAAGTTGAACTTAATATGAAAAGAATTAAAAATACAATTAAGAATATATATTTTAAAACTAATGAACTAATTAGTATTGAAATTAATAATAAAATATTATCTAATTTAGAAAATCTATTTTCATAATTATTATTTATAAAATCTAAATGACTCATATCAAATGTTATTAAATATAAATTACTAAACTCTTCTTCTAGAATATTATCTAAAAGAGTATTTTTCTCTAATTCATTTAAATTTTGAATATCTATATTTCTTGTTTGTAAAATATGATTTTTCTCTAATTCATATCTTAAATAAATTTGTGAATTAGCATCAATAAGTTTACTATATAAAAAAGACATATTAACTAATTTTAAATGTTCCACATTAAATTCATTTTCTAAAAAAGTAATCTCGTCATATAAATTCAATATATTTTCTTTAATATAAATATCTTGAATTTTAAACTCACAACTATTTGAAATTTGAACATCTACAATTAAAGAGTTTTTTTGAGATTTATTTTCAAAAATATATCTCTCAACATCTATACAAGTGTTAATTAATGAAATTAAATAATTCTCATCTAATTTTAAAATTGATTTTGAATTTAAATAATTAAAAAGTTCTACAGTTGTATTATCCCTAATATTGCTATTATTCTCATTAGCATTATTATTTCTTGTTTGATTATCAATTAAAAAATCAGAAATTAAATACAAAGGTTCATATGAAAAATATCTCAATAAGATTAAATCATCACCTTCATCAATATCTGAAATATTCTCTTGATTTGAACTATTATCTTCTAAAATTGGAAGTTCAAAATCAACTGTACTACTTCCTCCACCACCTCCTCCTCCACCTGAGTTAGATGAAGGAGGAGTTATTCTTGAAAATATGAAACTATCTTCTCCAATAAATGATAAATTTGAAAATTGATAATTAATTGATACTGGGACTTCATTAACACTTTGAAGAAGTGTAATTTCTTTACTAATAATTACAGAAGAAGATGCATTTATTGAATCAATTAATACTGAAGTTGAATTTATTATACTTCCTGAAAAATTTCTAATTTCATATAATGAGTTTGATGAAATATTAAATAATTCCAAAGTTGAATCATTAGATTCATACTCTAACTCAATTCTTAGAGTAAAATTAGTTTTTAAATCTAAAAAATTTGAATTTACTCTACAAAAAATTCCAATTCCACAAGAGATAATTTCATTTGTAATATCTCTTTGATTATCAATTATAAATGACGTACTTGTATTAGTTAGAGATGAGCTATTTATATAAAAATAAAGCTCTTGTGAAATATTTTCAAATTCAAAAAATAAATCAACAAATGAATAAGGGCTCGTATTATTAACTTCAAGAACAATACTCTCATTTCCAAATTGAATCATATTATTAAAAGAATTTTGAGAAATATTTTGAGTTGAATTTGATACTGAAATAGCAATTGATTCATTAAAATATGTTGAGGTAAATGGTGGTAGAATATTAGACATATTTAAAGTTTGATTATTAAATAATGATTCTAGTGAAATATTAAAAAATGTAAATGGAGTTGGATTTATTATTTCATAGAATACTCTTGTTGGTGATTCTAAAAGTCCTGAAGTATTTGTGAAATTAAATTCTAATATATTTGTATCAATAGAAATTGTGATTGTTTCTGAGAAATTTAATCCCGTAGGAGATGTGAAAAAAAGTTCTAATTCACTTAAATTAGAGAGAGGAATAAAAGTAAGATTCAATTTTTGAGAATAATTATTTAATATAGAAGAATTAGAATTGTTATTTTCATTAATTAAACTTAAATTAGAAACTGTAAAATTTGCAATAGTAATAAAATTTGAAGAAATATTATATATATCAATTACTTGAGAAATATTTGAATAATTTGAGTTTAAAAAAACAGATATATTTTCTAAACTAACTAATTTATCATTAATAATTTCTACTTCAATTATTGAGAGTTGAAATAAATTGAATGATGAATCATATTCATATGAAGAATTTAATGAATTCATTAGCGTAAGTATTGATATATTAAAGTTATTAAAACCCTCAAATTCAGTTACTAATGAAATATTTGAAAATTGCTCCATATCATCTTCAAAAGATAAATTTAAAGATATTAATTCAAATGAATTTGAATTTAAGAATGGAAGACTAATCTCTGATGATAATGAACCTAATTGAGCTTCCTGAGTTGAATTTGTTATAGAAAAATTTACATTAGAAAAATTTAAAATTAAATTTTCAAGAGGAAAATCATAAAAATTTGTTAAATTAATAAAAAATTCATTATTAACCTGAGAAACATATAAATTTTTTAGTGTTAAGTTGGTAACTTCTCCTAAATTACTAACATTATAATTTAAAGTTCCTAAAAAATTTGAAACTCCACATCGTAATTCATTTCTTCCTCCATATGTTAAATTTAAGGTATAATTGAATTCAATTGTAGAATTAAAATCTAAATATATAATTGGATTTACTAAATTCCCATTCATTAATGTTTGCTCTGTTAATAAAACTGCTGATGAATTTTCTAATGCTTCATTACCAATATTTTGAATTCTACATGATACTTCCATCAAGTCATTGAAGTTTAAAGTTGAATTTTGAATTAAAATAGTTATATTTAATTCAGGGGCTTTTAAATTAACATAATTAACTAAAGCATATGTATAAGAATTAATTAATTGTGCTTGTTGATTTGGAAACTCACATCTGTTCCTATCACTTACTGAAGAAGGAGCATTAGGGTCACAGTAATTTTGAGGTGATAAAGGTCTTGCATTTAATAAATTATTACCTAAATCAAAAATAAACTCTTCTTGATAAAACTGGTAACTCTTCCAAATTAAATTTTTAAATGTATAAAATTCTTCAATAGAACAATTAAAATCTAAACACAGTTGAGAATTATTTTCTATAAAAATCAAAATTTCATCTCTTTGTGAAGTATCTAATAATTCAAAGTAATATAACCATGACAAATATTTGTTAGAGGAATTATCAAAATTATTAGACTCAGTAATTAAATCCTGAACCCAATTTTTATATATATCATTTCCTGTAATTGAATATAAATTCGAATACGCTTTAATTGATTTATAAACTCCTTCTTCACCACAATTAAAATTATTAGATAAAAAATTACATTCCTCCCAAACTGGATTGTTTGCAAATTTAAGAGCGTAATTTAAATGTGTGCTATTTTGAGTTACTCTAAATGAATTTACGTATCCATCAATTAAAGAAGTTGCTCTAACTACTGCTGGCTTTCCAAGAGGATTTGTAATAAATGCAGTATTTACAGCCTCACAATTAAAATCATCACTAAATGGGTCACAAGTTGAATCATCACCTTGAGGGTCAATTTGAGTGGATGTCAAATTTCGTATAGCATTAAAAATAGTTAAATCATCATCAATTCTTGAATAATACAATGATAGAGCAGAAATGTACTGGGCTTGCATATATTCAAACCTACAACTAGCTGAAAAATTAAAATCAAATGGATTACAAAAAAAAAGAGGATTTGAAATCACTATATCTTCTGTTTTCTCCTCTAATTGAATAAATTCAGTTGGATTTGAGATAATATAATTTATTTGAGTAGGTTGTCTTATAACATCATTAATTTGAAAATAAAATTCATAAAAAGAAGAAGCATTTATTAATGAATTATTTAATATAATATTGTTTGATGAAGAATTGATATGAAATTCAATAAATGGTTCAAGTAATTCTTGAGAATCTCTAAAATATAGTGTCGCATTATCAACATAAGAATGCTTTTTAAAAGAAATATTCAAATCACCATTATTTAAAAAAAAAGTTTCAATATCATAAAAATAGGTATTAGAATTAAAAAAATTATTTTTCAATAAATCGAATGAATTAAGTAAATTATATTGTAATTGTGAATTTATACATATAGATGAATTTGAGTCAGAAGCGTCAGAACAATCTAAAACAACATTTGGATTTGATAGTACATTTAAACCCCATCTTTTTATAGAGTACCATTCATAACTATACTCTTCATAATGAATAAATAATTTAGATGAACTCTTAACTACAAAATTAAAATCTTCTACATTACAAGAACTCTCACAAATATTATTATTTAATTGGTATGAAGTATAAGCTCTATTTAAATAAGACTCATTTTGCGTTAATTCGAATAATCGTGTTAGTGGATAAATCATATCGATACTGGAATCATAAGATGCAATATTTCCAAAATTAATTGCTCTATTTAAATAAGTATCATTCCCACTTCCTAAATATGCATCAATATACCCATTAATCATAGCACTTTGCCCTTTAGGATATGAACAATTAAAACTTAAATTAATGAAGTTACAATCTCCATTTAATGGATTTGAATTAGAAAAGTTTATTGCATAATCTTTTAAAATTTCAATTTGTGTAAATTTATAAGATTTCCATAACGCAGATATAACTTCTCCTTGAATTTGAGCTGCAGAATAAAAATCATGAGTTGGTTGATAATTTCTTGAACTACAATTAAAATTACTCTCACTACAGCTTCCATCTGTTGACCATGAAGCATTAATTAAAGATTCTATAAAAATCATTGATTGTGAAGAATTATAATAATGATAATTATATGATTGTTTTAAGATTTCACTAACATGAAACAAAATAAATTCTGAATTAAAAGAAGAATTATTAGGTTTTGCAAATTGTGGATCCAGAGAATCATTAGATATTAAATTAATTATGTTTTCTTCAAATTCATCATAATTATTGTTAATATATTTATAAATAAATCCTTCTTCACTTGGAAACCTATTTAAGTTCTCATCTATAATATAAAATTTATACACTCCTTGATATTGAACAAATTGAGAAGGTATTACAAACTCACCTTGAGAATTAATTGAAAATGAATAATTAATGTTTTGATTATTATAATTCATTATTAATTCTGGATTTAAAAAAGTTGGAGTTTCAATATTTACTCTACCTGTAATTTGTGAATCAATTTCTAATGAATTAAACTCAAGAGCTGAATACCCACTAGTTGTTGAAAATATATTAATTAATGATATAAATAAAAATAGAATTAAAGTTAAAATTAATATTAAGACTCTTATTAAGACTCTACTTTTTTTTAAAATTAACTCATTAAATAACATGAATAATTATAATTGAAAATTTGTTTTTAATAATTTTAGGTTTATCTCAAGAGTTGTTATAAAAAAATTATGTTTGAAATTATTTATTAACGAGTTAAGAAATTAAAAAAATTGATTTTAAGTAAATAATAATGCAGTTATTAACTTAATTTTAATTTAATTTAATTTAGAAATTTTTTTTAAATAATTAATAAAAGCAGTTATAACTTCTTCTCTTGCATATTCAACAAATTTAACTGAACCTGCATGTTCATGACCTCCTCCTTCTGCTCCTGTATGAGATAATTCTTTACTCAAAATATCTGTACAAAATTCAGGAATGCTAAGACCTTTAATATCATCTCCAACTCTAATTGTTAAAAATGTTGAACCACTAGTCATTGTAATTACTGGTTTATTTAATTCTTCTTCAAACATTGCATGAATTAAATTTGTACTTTTTCCAACAGCTGGATATTGTCCTCTTGCCGTTCCTTTTTCCCCATCAAATTGAACTACATAAAATGGACCAAAATCTTCAACACTTGCGTATTGTTTTCCAATTTTTCTAGTTTTAGTATATAATTTTTCAATTTCTGGATACACTAAATTTACAATTTCTTTTTGAACGACTAAATTATTTCCAAAAATATCATCAAAAAATTCTCTTGCTTCTCCAAATCTCATATAATGAGATTGTAAATAGATTAAATCACCTAATTTTTCCATAAATTGAGTTGTATAGCCTTCTTTTTGAGCAAGTTCAACATATGTTTTCAACTCTAATCCATCAACATGATCTAAAAGTCCAGCCATTGCAGGAATCATAACAGAGTTGTTATTGTCTTCATAAATAAATCTAGCAAGTTCGTACCCTAGCATTCCCGAACACACATTTGAATCAAATCCTTCTAAATAAGGATTAATATGACCATCAATAAAATAATCAACTTCAACATTACCATTTTCATCTTTTTCACCAGGATAGTGGTGATCTATTACAACAATTGGACAATTATACAATTTCATTTGTTTATATGCAAAGATATCCTCATTAGTTGAACCATTATCAGTTACAATTACAAGAGGTTCTTTTGCACCATTTTTCACCATATCTTTGAGCATCATTGAAACATCTTTTACAGCATCTTCATATTCATAAAAAGGTGCTCTTGAAGGAGCTCTTCTAAATAAATTATACCTAGACATAACATCTCCTCCTGTACATTCATCCATAAATTTTAAAATTGCTCTTTCTAAACAAATTGCAGAAGAGTATCCATCACAATCTGCATCATGTCTTAAAATAATTGGTCTTCTTTGGGCAACTGCTTTTCTAATAATACTTGCTACATGTAGAAATCTTGGTTTTAAAGCTTCAAGAACAGGACTTTGAATTGTGAGTTCAATATCTTTTGCTTGAAATCTCTCTTCTTCTTTTTTTTCAATATATTCTTCAAAATCAGCTACATGTTCTTGAGAAATTTTTTTCATACTTCTCACTTCTCCTTCAATGCTACCTTGACGCTCACTCACTCTATATTCAACTTCTACTACATCCCCTAATTCACATTCAGGAAATGCTCTCTCACCTGGTTTAATAAACGCTTTAAATGTAAAAGATTGAGTTGAATCCATTAAAACCATAAGTGTTGGACCTGATGTTTGTTTAACAGTTTCAATTCTTCCAACACTTACGTATGATTTTGAAATATCACCGTGTGATAAGTCACTAAATGGTTTAAATTTTTTAAAATCTAAATTACTCATATTATATATCAATTTGTATTTATTTATAAAGAGATAGTATATGAAGAATAGAAAAATAAGATAACTACTCAACTAATAATTTATAAATTAGTATAAATTAGTATTAAATAGATATGTCAATTAATATTACTGAAAAGATCAAACTCAATAAACTTATTAAGCAATTAAAAGGATATAGAGGAAGACACACTGAATTTGTATCAGTGTATGTTCCTTCTGGATATGATTTGACTAAAATTGCTCAAAGTTTAGCTGATGAGAAAGGAACAGCTACAAATATTAAAGATCAAAAAACTTCAAAAGCAGTTCAAACAGCTCTTGAGAGAATGATACAAACATTAAGAGTTATCGATAAAACTCCTGAAAATGGACTTGCAATATTTAGTGGAAATATTTCTGATAGAGATAATATTGATAAATATGAAATTTTTTGGATAGAACCACCTGAACCTTTAAATTTAAAATTATATAGATGTGATCAGAAATTTATTCTTGATCCCCTTGAAGAAATTGCTGCAAATGAGACAACATATGGTTTAATTGCAATTGATAAAAGTGAAGCAACTGTTGGGATATTAATTGGTTCAAGTATTAAAGTTGTAAGAAACTTAAATTCAACAGTTCCTGGTAAATTTAAAACAGGTGGTCAATCAGCTCAACGTTTTGCAAGAATTCGTGAAGGAGCAGCAGTTGAGTTTTATAAAAGAGTAGCAGATGTTGCTCATGGTGAATTTACCTATATGAAAGAACTTAAAGGAATTATTGTAGGAGGACCTGGAACTACAAAAAATAATTTTGTAGATGGAGATTATTTAAATGGACAAATGAAAAATTTAGTACTTGGAATTAAAGATATTACATACACAAATCCTCATGGTTTACATGAACTTGTTGAAATTTCACATGATTTACTAAGAGATACAGAAGTAATGGTTGAGAAACAAACAATTGGTGAATTTTTAGAAACTCTTGGAAAAACTCCAAATATGGCTGTATATGGAAAAAAAGAAACTAAACTTGCATTAGAAATGGGGGCAGTTGGAAGACTAATTATTAGTGATGATGCTCTTGAAGATGAAGAACTTGAAGAATTTACTAAACTGCATGAAGAAACGAGTTGTGATTTTCAATTTGTAACATCTAAAACATCAGAAGGGCAGCAATTTAAAGCAATAGGTGGAGTAGGAGGAATATTAAGATATCCCATTTCTAGTTAAAATAAAATAATTTTATTCTAAAAAATATAATTTTATGAAATATTTTCCATTAGATGTTGAAAAATAAAAATAATTTACTCAACTACTACTGTAATTGATTGTGTATAATTTCTAGCAAAAGTCGGATCTTGCCAATTAAAAGTTAAAAAATAATTACCTGATGGAGTCCCTCCCCCAACTGAAACAATCATTCTAAACGAATTTGTCTGGGAAGCATCAAGTCTTAAAGGATTAAGTTCAACTCGAAAGTTTGCATTTGCAGCATTACTTCCTGTAATATTATAAAAAAACCTTCCAGGAGTAGTACCAAGTACCCCTCCTGCAAAAATTCCTTCTACAGCTTCAGAAGTTGGATTCTCCATTTTCATAAATATAGTCCTACTACCACCTCTTGATAATGTAAACTGACTAGGTTGTACCACAAAATTACCCTGTTCATTTTGAATTTCTCTTAGTCTTTGCTCTTCTGCATCTGATAATGTATCACCAATTCCTCCTACTGCTTCATTTAGAAAATTAGTTACAAATGCGATAATTAATCCCATTACTGTTAAACCAATTACAAGCATGATGATTAAATTTAGAGACATTTCAACTGCTCCTTTTTTCTTTAAATTAAAATTTTTCATAATCATAATTAAAATATTAAACTCTTTGATTAATAAATTTTTATAGTACGTAGAAGTAGTAGTATGCTCAAATTATATCTAAATTACATCTTATTTTGTAGTTATTTTAAATTTAACTCTTATTTATTACTTACTAAGTAAAGATAAATATTAAATTAAATTTTAATTAAAAATTATTATGAATATTAATATCAACCATGAGTTAGATAGAATAAGAGGTTCCTTTTCTAAAGTTAAAGAAGATTTAATGCATATCTCTTCACAAGTACATGAAGCATATGAAGATATGATGAAAAAACATGAGCTTCTAAGAAGTGAGGTGAGTTTTTTATCCTCACAAGTCAAGGGATTTCAACATACAATCTTAAATCAAAAAAATTCAAATTCTGATTCTTCAATACATAAACCTCAAATTGATTTTTTAAAATCTACGATTAAAGATTTAAAAAGTGAAGTAAGTGAAGCTCAAAGAATTCACAATCAATTAACTACTGATATTAATCATTTAAAAAAACATAAAATTGAATCTAGAGAATTACAAGGAATGCATGAAAAAATTCATACTACTGAACTTGAAGTATTTTTACTTAAAGAAAGAATGCTTGAAAAAGATATTGAAATCAAACAACTCAGAGAAATGAGTAAAAAATTATTTGAAATTGTAGAAGATTTATCAAGTGTTGAGATGCATATTGTTGAAAATAAAGAACTTACTAGAAAAGTTCACACATAAATAGAATTTTAAACTACAAATAACAAAATATCTTAAAAAATGGAATTTAAAGAAAAAAAACGAATTACTTCAAATCAGAAAAAATATCATTCTCAAAATATTCATTATGCTAGAGAATTTGTAAAACAAATTATTACTGAGATGAGAGATACAATTCGTTCATGTGTATTATTTGGTTCAAATGCACATAACACGCTTGATAAAAATTCTGATATTGATGTATTAATTGTTCTTGATAATGTGTCTGTATATGTAACTCCTGAATTAAGAGAAGCATATGAGATTATTGTAAAAAAACTTGTCTCCCAAATAAATCCTAAATTACATATTATGAGTATTAATTTGTCTGACATATGGGACATGGCTAGAAAAGGTGATCCTTTATTTATTAATATTTTAAGACATGGTGTTTGCTTATATGATAAAGATATTATTGAACCTATGCAATATCTACTTGAAATTGGGAAAATTAGACCTACAACAGAGAGTATTTTAAACTTTAAAGCAAGAAGTGAGCAGTTAATGGTTGATTTTCATACTCACTTAGAGAATGCATATTTTGATTTATATTATGCTCTTGTTGATGGAGTTCATAGTGTATTAATGGCCCATGAAATTACACCTCCCTCTCCTAAAGAAATGGCCCAAATTGTAGCACATACTATTACTTCTAAAAAAGGTAAAGAATTATCTCAAAGTTTAAAAAATGTCTATGAGAGAATGAAACAAATTGAACATAGATTAGGCGGTAGAATTGATTGTAAAGAATTAGAGAAAACTCAAAAACTCGTTGAAAAACAACTCAATTTTTGTTATGAATTAATTAATAACAAATTAAAAAATTAAAGAATATTTAAGTAATAAATTTCTTGCACTTTGCAATGAATCTTAAACTATTTAAAACATAAGTTCTTCATATTATATACATGGTAACATTTCAAAAAGATACACTTGAATATGAATATTCAGTATTAGAACCTTATATTGATAAGGAAACAATGCAAATTCATTATGAAAAACATCATCAAGCATATTGTGATAAATTAAACGCTGCTCTTGAGAGTATAGATAAAGACCCACAAACTTTAGAAGAAATTTTTGAAACTATCTCTGAGTATCCAACTGGTGTTAGAAATAATGCTGGAGGAGTTTGGAATCATAATTTTTTTTGGAAGAGTATGTGTGAGAATGGTTCAACTCTAAGTGATGAATTTAAAAGTAAACTTGAAGAGAGTTTTGGAAGTATTGAAAAGTTTGAAGAAGAATTTACTCAAAAAGCACTTAATCAATTTGGCTCAGGTTGGGCTTGGTTAATTAAACTTGAAGATGGAAGTTTACAAATTACTTCTACTGCTAATCAAGATAATCCCTTAATGAGAGATGTTGTTGAAATAAGTGGAACTCCGTTACTAGGAGTTGATGTATGGGAACACGCATATTATTTAAAATATCAAAATAAAAGACCTGATTATGTAAAAGCATTTTTTAATGTAGTAAATTGGGAAGAAGTTGAGAGAAGATACAATAAATAGTTTTGGTTTAAAAATTAAAACTAACTCCAAGTATTTTTAAAATAATTATAGAATTTGAAAAACGACAATCAGTAGAATTTTTTCCAAACATATTTTCATATTTTTTTTTTAAATCTTTATATTTCAAATCACTATTATCAAATAAAAATTTTAAATTTTCATAATTCGTTGATTTTACACCGTTTAAACCTTCTCCAGTTCTTATTTTAATTTTTCCAAAACTAATTTCTTCAATGAAACCATATTTTTTATTAGAATAATTCTCTAATTTTAAACCTACTTTTATTTTCCTATCTAACTGAATTAATACTTTATTCCAAGTTAAATCATTTTTTTTAAGAAGTTTATTCTCTTTATTTTGATTAAGATTAAATTTTTTAAATATAACTTTTCCTTCTAATAGTAAGGAAGTTATCACCTTATAGTCTACATTTAACCATCCTTCTTTTGATTGTACATGTCCTTTCTCAGAACTATCATTACTCCACCAAATTAATTTGTGATGATTTCTAGCAGAGTTGGGTAATTTTTTTCCGATAATCTCTTCAATCTCTTCAAAACTTAATATGATTTCATTTTCATTACTAAGAGAAAGATATACTGATAATTTATTATAATTTTTTTTTCTAATCATATTATTCTATAAATAACTATAATTTTAAAAAGGTTCGCCTTTTTAACCTTTTATTTCAGTTTTATCTAAATTAGTAATAAAGTATAAATTCCAAATCTAAATACTTTTTTTAATAAATTCAAATCTTGAAATAGTTTGTCCTTTAAATTTAATTTTCTCAAAAAACATTTCCTTTGGCCTCACCCATAGTGAATTATTTCCAAATTCTTGTGAATCATATAATGCTTTATATACAACTAATTCTTCAAGTGTTTCGCTATGTCTTGCAACTCCAAGTACTTCATACTCTTTTCCTTTGTAATGTTTATAGATTCCAAGTTTAATTTGATTCATATCTATAAAAGAAGAATAAGTTTATATAATAGTTTTGATAATTTTTAATATAAGTGAAATCTCTTTCAATTATTACTAAACTTAAAATTCTCTTTACAATAAAATTACTTGTTGGAACCATTATGATTATTTTTTTAGATATAATTTTAGGCATCTTAATTTTAATTGCAGGAGTTATTACTATAATTTACTTAATAAAAATAAAAACTGAAAAATTTTCTAAACAAAAACAATTAGTTGCTCAATTACATATTATTATTGGAATACTAATGCTCATTGGAGCAGTAGTATTTTTTACATTATATCAATCCATAAATGATATTAGAGTCATTATTAAAACAATAATTGGATTCATATTGCTCATAAAAGGAGGATATGAAATGTATAAATCAAATAGAAAAGTGAAAGAAAAGTTTTAGTTATCATTAAATTATCATTATTAATCTAACATTGATTAACAAAACTATCTTGATTATTTATACATATATAACTTCTATTTTATACTCATTATTTAAAATAAATATGATTGATAAACTAAATTTGATTTAATTTCTCTTCTACTTAACACAAAATTATTTAAATTATTATGAGTTAAAATATATAGATGTCAGATATTAAAATAGGTTTAGAGATTCATGTTCACTTAAAAACTAAAGAAAAATTATTTTGTAGATGTGCAGTTCCTACTTCACAAACTCAAATGAATAGAACGATTTGCCCAATTTGTACAGGTCAACCTGGTTCAAAACCAATGCTTGTAAATAAAGCAGCTCTTCAAGCGGTAACTCAAATTGCTCTTTTGTTTAATAGTGAAATATCAAAAAAAATGTATTTTCAAAGAAAGCACTATACTTGGCCAGATATGCCAACTGGATATCAAAGAACAATTAGTGGTCCAAATGTTCAATGTAATGGTATGGGAGGAGAATTTTTAGGAATTGGAATTGAAGAAATTCACTTAGAAGAAGATCCTGCTGCATGGGATCCTCAAACTGGAGAAATTAATTATAACAGATCAGGTATGGCTTTGTGTGAAGTTGTGACTAAACCTGAATTTACAAGTCTTAAAAAATTAGAAGAATGGCTTAAAGAGTTTATTTTAGCTTTAAAATATTTAAAAATTTTACATGAATTTGGAATTAAAAGTGATGTAAATGTATCAATTAAAGAGAGTGGATATAGTAGAGTTGAAATTAAAAATGTATCTTCTCCTACAAATATTGTAAAAGCAGCTCAGGTTGAAATTGAGCGTCAAAGAGAAACAGTAAAAAAAGGAGATAAAATTAAACAAGAAACTAGAAGATATAATGATGAACTTGAAACAACAGAATTTATGCGTTCAAAAGAAAATGCACAAGATTATAGATTCACACCTGAACCTGATTTGCCAATTATTGAAATTGATAATGAATTTATTGAAGAATTGAAAAAAAATCTTCCTGAACTTGCATACCAAAAACGAGAAAAATATGCAAAATATAAATTTGATGAAGAAACAATTGAAGTATTAGTCTCAAATGTGTATTTAACTGAAATTTTTGAATTTGCTCTTGAAAAAGAATTAAATCCTAAAGAAGTTGGATTATTTTTAAAAAGAGAAATTTTAAGAATTTTAAATTATCACACCCATGACTTTGAAGAATTAGAAAAAAGAAATATTAAAGAGGAGTTAATTACACTTATCACACTTCTTGCAAAAGAAACTATTTCCTATACAACTGCTCAAAAAATTCTTGAAATATTGTATGATAAAAAAATTAATGTAGAAGAGTATATTGAAAAAAATAATCTAAAACAAGTTCAAGATACTTCAATTATTGTAGAGTTAGTTCAAAAAGCTCTTAAGAGTGCTCCAAAAGCAGTTGAAGATTACAAAGAAGGAAATACTAAATCCCTTAATTTTATTGTAGGACTTGTTATGAGAGAGACAAAAGGAACTGCTAATCCACAAATAGTGAATAAAATTTTACTTGAAGAAGTTCAAAAATTATAACTTATAATTTAATATGCTATAATTTTATCTAATAAAAATTTTAAAGTTGTAACAAACCAAAGGATTAAATGGAGAAGGATAAGTTGAATCATTAGTTGCTATCGCTTCTTCTTTGTAGAGTTGAAAATAAGTTATTTCGCCTGTTCTTCTTAATAAAACTCCAAACCCTTCATTAGAATTAATATTATAAATAGTGAAGCCTGAGTTATAATGTGAAAATAATGGGCTATTTTCTAAACCTTCTTCAATTCTCACTAAATCATTTGAAATTGCAAAATTTCTAGAATCTTTAAGAAGAGAAGTATAATTTGAATAACAGAGAGAAAAATTATTTCCTAATAACACCTCTAAAGAAAATAAACTTCTATCTATATGAAGAGATGCATAAGTTGGAGCTGAAATTACTAAATTTGTAGCTATTAAAGCACCCATTATAGTTTTTTTTACCATATCTTTATTATAAGTTTTATAATTTAATAAATATTTGCTAAAGATTAATTATGAAATCTTCCTGAACTAAATACTTCTTCTAAAACTGGACAAATTTCTGGAACTAATAATGTAGGACTCTCACTTGAAAAAGAATTGTCTCTTCCATAAACTATATACATTTGAGTTGAATGCTCAATGATCCCAATACCTAAATTATCTGGATTATACGCTATAAAATAATTCTCATTATTAATTAACTCTGCATCTTCAACTTCATATTTAAATTGATTCAAAAGTGAATCATATGTATAACCACAATACGAAATTTCAGTTTCTAATGAACCCAAATTAGTTGGCATTAATATTATTGGAAATATAGTAGATCTCAAAATTCCTTTTAAACTTCTTTCTTTAAGGCTTTTAACACATTTACTCTTCATAAAATTTTTAGGTTATTTATATTTATTAACCTTTTGGAAACAATTTTGTATATAAATTATTAAAATACATATTTAATTTATTAATGTTTATTAATTGTTTTAACTAATTAATATTACATATTTTTATAAAATAAAGTTTTCACTAAAAAAAGTATGGATACAAAAAATCAGAGTAAATTTAATTTGAATAAATTTAATTTAATTATAATATTGATGATTGCACAATTTACTTTTTCATTTTCAAGCACTCTTGAAGATTCCTTTTATATAACTAGTATCTCAAAAGATTCTGATTTTGTGCCTCAAAGAATTGGGCTCGTGGTTGAAAATAGTGACTTAATTCTAGAAAATGATAAATTAAAAATATCATTTATATTTGAAAACCAGAAAGTTTTAGAACATTGTAATCATAATCTTAATTTTTTAGAAGAATCTTCTTCTCATAGAATTGTTTACTGTCCAATTCCTACTCAAGATATTTCTGGAATATATGAAGTTCAAATTTTTTTAATTAGAAATGGAGAAGAAATTCTAATAGGTAATGATTCTTTTTATTATAATTCACCAAAACAAAATATTGTTCATGATTTTAAAAATACTCCTCAAGGAACATTAGTTACAATTAAAATTACTGATGAAAATATAGAATTTCCATTTAGGTTATTTCACGAAATACCTAAAGAAGTAATTGATAGAATTACAAAAGACACAATAAATACTCTAATCTCATCTGAACAAGAATTTAAAATTGAAAGAGAAAATCCAATTATTTCTTGGGAAGTTACTTCAAGAGAACAACAAATTGATTATGTTATATTAGATAAAGAAGTTAGTGATGATGTTAAAAATGATTTCAAATCATATCCTTATCAAGAAAACACTTTAAATTTTATTGTTGTATTTAGTATTTTAATTTTATTATTAATTATATTTGTACCATTAGTATTACGTTCGCAGAAGTCAAAAAATAATTAATTTTTTGCAAAATGAATCTAAAATTTAATCAAAGTTGGAATAAAAAGTCTCAATTAACTATTTTTGTAATAATTGGGATAATTGTTATTGTTACAGTATTATTTATATCAATTACTTCTTCAAGTCAGAGTAAAGTAGATATTGAATCTCAAACGACTCAGAGTTTAACACAAGAGTTTAACATTTATAATTTATATGAAGCAAGTGAGAGTTGTTTACTTTTAGCAACTAGGAAAGCTATATTACTTGCATCAGTAAGAGGAGGTTTAATTTATCCTCATGAACGCTCAATTGAGTTTCAAACTAGTTTAAATTCATTAGAATTTACTCAAATATATTTAACTAACTTAGAATTAGATTTAAATTCAATTCAAAGATTTATGCAACCAGGACTTACAACTGAGTTGTATCTTGCAAGTTTAACTACTCAAGATGTTAAAAAAGATTTGTCCCACTATATCACTAGAGATTTTGTGAGATGCCAACTTAATTCATTTAATTCAACAGAGTTTAGTGATTTATCATACTCAATTTTAAATACTCAATCTAGAATACAAATTGGAGATAATTATTCTTATGAATTAAAACAAATGAAAGATATAAACTCTTCTAAAATATTATTATATAAAAATGATGGCTCAATTATTGAAGGAAAATTAGATAATGATAATAATAAAGTTGTAACAGATACATTTTTTGATAGTAATGAAATTGTTGTTGCTGTACTAGATGAAGCATTTAAAATTGTAGTTGAGGCAGAGAATTTTAGAGTTGTTTCAAGAATTGAAACTATAGATTCATTTTCAAGTTCATCAACTGCAGTTGATAGAGGAGAGATTAAAGTACAGATTCAAACTCCTCTATTTTCACTTATTAATGATTTAAAAATCATATTTCAAACTAAAGTTATGGATAGAAGTTTTAGTTTTACAAACCAAACTCAATTAGAACAATTAAGTTTAGAACAACCAATAATTAATAATTTTGAAATAAGAGTTAGTAATTTAGTTTCAAATGAAAATGAAATTTTTCAAGAAATAGTTTTAACATCTTTAGAAAATAGAAATTTTGATTTTGATTCAATTGTTTCATTATATAGAAATACTGCTCCTATAATTATTAATAATACTCCATTTGTAGTTCTAGATTCAACAAATCCTAATTTTTTATTAAATGAAGATTATATTGAGGGTATTGAACATAATGAATTTGAAGATAATTTTTTATTAAGAGGAAGAGAATTTGAATTTTTTGAAGATGACATAATTAGATTGCTTCCTAATGGAACATTTGAACTTAAAACTTCAACAGGATTTTATACATATACTTTTTATGCCACAGATGGTGAATTATTTACTCCATTTGAAGTTACTTTCAATTTAGCAGGTGCTACAAATGAAAATAATAGAGATGTAAATAATTGTTTTGATATATATTATAACTTAGGAACTTTAGACTTAGGTTATGATACACTTAATACCATAATTGATAATCAAACTAGAAAAATTAATTTATTAAGTAGAAATAATGATGGAATATTGAACTGGGTTGGAATAGTTGCAGCAGGTCAAAGTAATAATGTTCAAGTTTCAGTTGTTCCTAAATCATCTTGTTTTACATCTCCTCCTGCAACACAAACTTTTACATTAGGAAATGGTCAATTTAGAGATGTTTCAATTACTGCTGATGATATTGATGTTCCTTTTGAATTTAGAATTGGTGCTACTGACTGTTTAGGACCTACTCCTTTAATGAGTGGAGATGGATTTACTGGAAGTTGTTGTAATATGGATAGAATTTTTGATTTAATAGTAGGAGGATTTTATGATCAACTTCGAACTGAGGATTTTATCTATGAAAGTGGAACTGTTGCACTTATTGACGAAGAAGATATGTATATGTGTGTTGAAAATCCTCAAGCATCTCTAAATTCACACTGGGGAGATTTAAATTTCTTAAAAACTCAAAATCTTACAACTAAACTTCGAGTTGTATGTCAAGGAAATTCTCCAATTTTAGAAGAAAATTTACTTATAACTACAGGATCTAATAATTTAGGAACATTTACTCCTCTTGATTATCCTTCAAATACTGCTGAGATTAATTTTGAAACTACAGGTGATTTTTATAATGTATGTCAAGAATGTAGAATTCTTCCTGAAAATGAATCTTATGTATTAGAAGATATTTTTGGAAGTAAAATTTCAATTGGCTTTGAAGCTCAAACTCAAAATTCTGATGATGGAATTTATTTAAATGAAGATAGGACTATAGATAGAGTAGTAGAAGATGTATGTTATGAAGATTTTCAACAAAGACAATGTCAAAATGGAATACCTAGTTGGGTTACTATCTCTTCAAGTGAAGTTGATTGCTCCTAAATTTATAATCCTGAATTAATTATTGATTGTAATAATTCTTTAATATGTTTATTTTTATCTTTAAAGAATGTTTCATCATTATAAATTCTCTTTAAAATTAATTCTGGAGTTGATTTTCCAAGTTCATTAAAAATAGGCTGATGATTTGTAATTAAATTTCCTCTCTCATCAAGTCCTGTTGCACTAATACCATCAATTCTAATTCCTGTTATATTATTTGTTTCAATAAATTGTTTAATATCTTTTCCTAAGTGAGATACTCCAATACAATAAATATCAAAATGATTTGAATTTGATATTTGAGATAAAAAATAAGTTAAAATTGAAGCAGCAGCACCAGGTTCAGTAATCGCTTCAAATTCATCAATCAATAGTAATTTACTTGTAGGAGTAGATAAGATAGTGAGTAATTCTCTAATTGTTTGTTCAAATGCTCCTGAACCTTGAGTTCCAGTAAATTTTTTCAAATAAATTATTTCTTCAATAATTGGTAATTGAGAATTTTTACAATTTATAGGAAATCCACTTTGAAATAAATATTGAGTTGATAATATTAATTCTAATAATGTAGTTTTACCTCCTGAATTTGCACCTGTTAAAACTGATACTTTTTCATTTTGTAATTCGATTTGTTTATAACTTTTATCTTCAATTTGCATGTGTACTGATGTTGCATTAAGAGCATATGAAATTGGTGTACTATTTTTAATAAATATATTAGTTGCATCTTCAAGTAAAAGAGTTTTTGAAATACTTGGATATGATGAAAAATTAGATATAATTTGATACATTGAATTAAACAAATCATAACATAATAATAATTCAACTGCTTCTTTTAATTGTAGAGTTGTAGGAGTTGAAAATTTCATATAATACTCGATGTATTGACTGTTTTCTTTTTCTTCTATTTCTTTTTGAATATCATACATTGTCTCTTCGTTGAGTTTTAGAGGGTATGTTTTACTCTCAAATAATATTTTTTTAGAAAATCCTAACTCTTTAAACTCAGTGTGAAGTAAATCTTCAAACTCATTAATTTCATGTAATATTGCTCCTTGTAATTTTTTTTGTAAATTTTCAACATTATTAGATTCTAAGAGTTCAATTAAATCATCTCCTTGAAGTTGCATTTGAACATTTTTAATTGTTTGCTGAAGTTCTTTATTTTTCAATTCAACTTTTTTAGGTAATTGTTGAACATATGAAATTATTTTTGAACTTTGTTCTTTAACATTATAATTAATACATTTTTCAATTGTTTGAAAATCCCAAGTTGTTGTATGCTCAATATTAAAAAGTTTTAATAGAGAAGATATAAAAGAAGTATTCATCAAATTATTAGATTCAAGACTTTTCAAATTCTCATGAATTAATGTAATTTTCTCTAGTTGAGTTGAATTTTGAAACCCTTGTAGAAGTTCACTTAATTCTTTTGAGCGTAATTGTTCAATTTCTCCTAAGTATCTCTCATCTGAAATAATAAATGTGTTTGATGAAAAGCTTCCTTCTTCTTCAATTTTTCTAATTTCTTTTTCATCTACTAAAAATATTGAAATATACTCAGAAAATAATGTATGAATTTCAACATCAGTTGTATAACATTCAAATGGATATCTTAGAGTTTTCTCAAATGTATGAATGTTTGTAATAGTTGTGAGTTGAGGAGGAGATGAATTCTCAAGTAAATTAGCAAAAATATAAACTGACTCTTGAAATAGTTGTTGTCTTTTTAAAATTTCATCTTTATTTGTAGTTGGATAAAATGAAGAATAATAGTATAATTTTTCTCTTTGATTTTGAATATTTTTTAATAAAATTTGATCAACTTTTGTACTCACTTTTAAAGCATGAGGATTTAATTGTAACATCTCTTCTTGAAATTCTTTTTTTAAAGAGTTTAGAGTTGCTTCTTGTTCAAATAAAAATTCTTTTGAAGTATTCATATCTTAATTTAACAAATTTGAGTTTATAAGATTGTGGTTTACCAAGAGTTGAAAATAATATTTATTAGATATATTAATATAAAAATACTAAGATTTATAAAAATTTAATATACTATTTAGTTATGCAAGAAAAACATCTTCACAAAAAATCATTTAAAGAATATATCACAATGTCTCATTTTTCTTTTTTATTAAAACAAATGCATAAATACCCTTTTTCATATCTATTATATGCAATTCCTTCAATTCTTGTAATTTTACTTATTACTGAGTTATTATCATTTTATTCATTTATTCAATATGGGTTTACACAAGTTCAAAATGAAGCTGAATTAGTAAACACAGTTTCAACATTTTTTTCAATGATAGGATTATATTTAATATCATATTACATCCTAGATACATTTGTTGCAATATTTTCATATACACAATATAGACTTGGAAAACCAATTATTCAAACATTTAAAGAAGCTTTTAAAAGATATCCTAAATATTTGCTTCATAGAGTCCTGCAACTCTTAATTATTTTTTCACCTTTAATTGTAGGAGTAATTATTATTGTACTTTTTTCATATATTGCTCAATTCTTACTTCAAGCACCTCAACCTTCAACATTTGCAGTATTGTTTATTGTATTTTGTATGTTAATCATTTTAGGTGTGAGTTTTGCAATTAGTCTATTTTTATCATTTAGATATACATATTTAGCAGTATCAACACAATTTAGTTCTTCTAATAAACTATTTTTAGTAAAAGAATTTAATACTAAGACAAAAGGTAAATTTAGAACATTATTTTTTAGAGTTCTAGTTTTATTTGGAATTATTTTATCATTCCAACTCCTTCAAAGTGTATATGATGTATTAGTTTCATTTATCCCAATTAGTACGTTAGTATTACTTTTTCAAATTATTGGTGTATTAATTTCAATGTTTATTTTTTATTTTATTAATACATATTTATTTTTTACATTTAAAGAAGAATTTGAATCTAAAGGAAATAATGCCTCAAGCATAAAGAATAAAAAGTAAAATTTTAAATGAAGTTAAATATAATAATTCTTATTTTTATTTCCAATGAGGTTTTCTTCCTAAGTAATAATACGCTTTTTCAAGTTTAATTCTATCATAATCTGGAATATATGCATAATTAGAAAATTGAGGATATTTTAATTTTATATGTTCAATTATTCTTCTAGCATCATTTTCATTTAGTATTTGAAATAATTCCTCATCTCCTCTTCTACTATTTAAATTACTACTTGAATTATCATTATTTTTTTCAATTTTGATTTTATTCTTATTTGAATTATCATTTAAAGTATTACCATCAGGATTATTATTTTCATTATAATTTTCATTATTATTCACATTCTCAAAGTTAAGGATTTGTTGTTTGGTTTGAACTAATATTTCTTCTCTAGCTTTATTATTTGAACTCCCTTTATTACTTATAACCTCTTTAGATTCTAATTCTTCATATTGTTTTAATACTAAATCAATATCTTTAATTCCTCTTAAAATGTGTCTAATATCTTCTTTAATTGCTTGTGTGCATGCTCCAAAATTCTCTTTAAAAGTTTCAAATACCCTACATGTGAAAGAAAAGTTTTTTGAATTAATTCTCCAACTAATTGTTGCAGAAATTGAATTTCTAGAACTAATTGATATATGTTTTTGTGTAACGCCAATTTTTAAAAGAGCTGAGTATAATTGTTGTTCATATTCTTCTATTGATAATTTTCCTTCAAAAGGAGTAGGTTTTATATAAATACTTTTCCCATTAATTAAAAGTTCTTTTTTAGTATTCATTTTCAATGTTTGATTTTAATATTTAATTTTAATGTTTATTTCAATATCTATTTTTAATACGATTGTGTTTAAGATTATTATTTATATGAACAAATAGATACTAATTTTACTTATATGTTAATCATATTTAGGTTATATTTAAATATGTTTATTCATTATCATAAATATGGTTACTAAAAGAGCATTATCTAGATTTGAAAGACATTTTGGTTCAGTTTTAGGAGTTGAGAATATTTCTACTACTCTTAGAGATAAAGAGACTAATTTTAGATTTGAAAAATATTCGAAATTATCACACACAGAGTTTGCAACTCAAATAGTCGTTAATAAATCAGGTGACTATTTTTTAGATGTTCAAAGTGATGCAGGAATTATAAGTAAAGTTGTTGTTGAAGAAGGAGTTAATATGAAATTTGATTTTTTTGCTCATTCTAATTCAGTTGTATTACTTCAATTTGTTATCAAAAAAGGTGCTAGTTGTCTTATTAATGGAGCTTATAACTCAAATATTGATAAAAACTGGATTTATGTAGAATTATTACATGAAGGAGAAGAGAGTAAAAGTGATTTAAAAGTAATCGGATATGTTTCGAATTCAGCTGAATGTGTTAATGATGGACTTGTACAAATTGGAAGAGGAGCATTTAATTCAAAAGGATATCAAACAATGAGTAATTATGTATTAAGTAACTCTGCAAAAGTGTTTTCTGAGCCACAACTTGAAATATTTAATCCAAATGTTGAGTGTTCTCATGGATGTACTATTTCTCCAATTTCAAAAGAAACTATTCATTATTTACAAACAAGAGGACTTAATGAACAAAGAGGTGTTGAATTATTACAAAAATCTCTTTATTCAAGTTTTCTAGAAAAAGCTCAATTAGAAGTTGAAGAAGAATAATTTATAATTATTTATTTATTTATTTAAAGTTATCTAAATTTCTTTGTTTAACTTTTTTTATTATAAATTTTAATATACTACCTAAATTTATTAAAATTTATTGCATTTGTTATTATTTTCAAACTAAATCTTTAATAATTATATTTATTATTGTCCTACTTTATTTGTATATCTTACAAACATAATTACTAAAAACACTAATGATGTAAATAGTGAAAGCACTAATATTGATTGTGGGTTTTGAAGTAATATTCCAAAAATTGATACTATGAAGAACATTCCTACACTTGAGAGCCATAAAAATGAATTTGAATTAAAATATTGATAACCAAGAGTTGGAAGAAGTGGAAATAAATACCAAAATGCATAACTAATTGTAATTAAAAGAAGAATAAAAATTATTGTATGGTGCATTTTTAAAAAAGATAATAATAAGATATAAAATATAAGTATTAAAAATGAATTGAAAAATGCATAAGATTGTCTTACTGCTGTATTTTCTTGAACATATACGTGTCCCATCCCAATTTCAAAGACTTTTCTTTTTCCAATAAAGAGGTGATCTATTTTTTTATGTGTGTATGTAAATAAATTATTTAATACTACAAATCCTATTGTTAATAATGCAATGATAAAAGAGAGTATTGAATAACTAATTGGTTTTTTAGTAAATCCTCTTTTTGTTAGTGTTTCATAAGGTTCTAAATGGAATCTATCAAAATAGAGTTCTTGGAATTGTAATTGAAATCCTTGTTTATATGCACAATATTTGTGAAATAAAAAATGAGTCCTTAGTAATATAAATGTCCAAATAGTTATTGGAATAATTAGTATTAGCCAATTTATATTTGTAAATCTAATTGCAAAGAGTGTATATAATACTGAGAGGAGGAGTGATGATTTTAAAAATAAAGAATTTTCTACTTTTGAAAAATTTACATATTCCTTAACTTCTGAATTAGTGTGTTGATACATTTCTACTATGTTTGAAACATACATATTTATAAATTTATATATTGTTTGTATAGTATGAAAGATATTAAAATTAAAGGATTGCGTCCAACTTTAAGAATTAAAAAACGATTTTTATTAATTAAATATACAACCGAAGTTAATTCTAAAACTACACAAATGGATGAGAAAAAATTGTTATTTGAAATTAATAATCATCTACTTAACATTTTGGGAACCCATCAGTTTGGAGAATTTGGTGTATGGTTTGTAAAAGAACAGTGTGATATGAAACATAATTTACTAGTTCTAAAAGTAACTACTAGTGGTGTTGAAAAAGTTAGTGCTGCATTGAGTTTAGGACTTACTGCTGGACAAAATAATGTGAGATGTTCAATTTTAAAAGTAAGTGGGACTCTTAGAGGAATTAATGATCATAAAAAAAAGTTAGAGAAATAATAAGAGTAAAATTAGTATAAAATAGAAACATAAATTGAAAGTATAAATTAAAAGTATAAATTAAAAATGAATTCAAAACAAATTATTGAACTTGATAACTCTAATGAGTTATTACTTGAAGAATTAAGGCAAAAAACTTTACGTGAAATTAATGATGAATTATCAAAACAGGCTCAAAACTTAGTATTTGGAAAAGGAAGTAGTAAAGCTGAAATATTTTTTATTGGTGAGGCCCCTGGTGCAAAGGAGGATGAATTGGGAATTCCATTTGTTGGAAGAGCTGGAAAAGAATTAGATAAAATGCTCTCTTATTTATCTTTAAATTTAGAGGAGTGTTATATTGCAAATGTATTAAAATACAGACCTCCTAAAAATAGAGATCCTAAAAAAGATGAGATTATTGCTCATCTACCTTACTTATTTGAACAAATTGAAATAATTAAACCTAAAATTTTAGTTCCTCTTGGCAATTATGCAACTAAATTAGTATTGAGTAACTTTAATGTAGATGAGATGAAAAAAATTCAAGGAGTAAGTGAATTACATGCAACTCTTCATACAATTTCTCTTGGAAGAGATAATATTACTTTTCAAGTATTTCCTATATTTCATCCTTCTGCTATGATGTATAATCCTAAGTTAAGAGATGTTTTTAAAGAAGATTTTAAACTGCTAGCACAATTTTTAGGAAAAGAATTTAAAGAGGAAAAACAGAAAAGTTTAATTTGATTATTTTCAATTTCATCTTATATCAGGCAATCTCAATTCTATAAATATATCTTAATTTTTGTTACTTTCAACTTATTTAATTCTTTTTATAAAAATAAACAAATTTTTTAAAATAAATATTTAATAACTTGATACGAGTTAAGTAATTATGATTCAAAGATTTTTAGGGCAAAATGGGAGTTTTCTTGTTTCAAATTCTCAAGTTTTAGTTAAAGATGAAAAAATTCCTCAAGGATTTTCAACAAATGACTTGGTTCAAAGGTATAATGCGTTAACGCCATTTCTTAATGGCAATGATGAAGATACTTTTCTTCACTTATATTCAGATGGAAGAATTATTAAAAAAACTACAAATACTGATTATATTACAACAAGACTTGAACTCTCAATAGTTCCAACTTATTCTAATAATGATAAAAATGTTGTATTTAGAGGGAGAGGTGAATTAGTGTACTCCCCTCCAAAATCTAATACTCCTACTCAAATATATGATTTAGAATATGAAATTGAACCCTCAAAAGAAAGACTTACAATCTCTAAAATTAAGGATAGTAATTCTTCTACGATCTCAAGATTTGAGGATTTTAAAGGATATTTTAAAAGAAGAGGATTTACTATTGAAACACTCTTAGATGATGTTTCAAAATATAGGAGAATTTTAAACCCTTATAACGCACAAATTGAACATTTAAAAACAAGAATTTCTAAAGGTTATGAACATTTAAAAGATTCTGATTTAGTAAGAGAAGAGATTATAGGTTTAAATTTAGATGAAGTTATTGAATTAAAAAAAGAAGGTGGAGGAGGAGATGCATATGCACTAAATTATCTAAAAAGTCTGCATAGAAGATATCCTCTTCATTTTGGAAGATTTAAATAAATTTAAAAAAATTCTCATCTATATAGAAAAAATGTTATCAAATTAAAATATTAAAAATAATTTATAAATAAATATTACTCTTTATTCTGCTTGTTTTTTAAGTCTTGTAATGTATCCAACAATACTATTTCTCATCTTTTTAGATGGAATTGTTGCATACTGTGTTACTGCTGCTTTATTTTCATCAAAGTTTGTAGAAAACTTTTCCTCTCCCATATTGTAAATTTTTTGACTTACAACTTTAATATAACGTGTTTTAATTCTACCCATAACTTAAAATAAATAGGAATGTGTTTATAAATATTTTCCAAATTAATTTTAAAAAATTAATACTAATTTTCTCTTGTAATTAAATTTCATTAGTAAATAAATCAAAATATTATTAATAATTACTCATTTAATTAATAATTCTTAATAATTAATTTTATAAAGTTAATAATATTTGTAACCAAATATGAATATAGTAACAATAGTTGGAGCAGGTCCTGCTGGAATTGGAATTGGAATTTTACTTCAAAAAATTGGAGTACAATACGAAATATTGGAAAAAGAGACAGTAGGTTCTTCGTTTAAAAATTGGCCTAAACAAATGAAATTTATCTCTCCTTCATTTACAACTAATTATTATGGATTTACTGACTTAAATGCTATTTGTCCTGATACTTCCCCAGCATTTGCACTTCATAAAACGTTTCCTAGTGGGGAGGAATATGCTCAATATTTACAAGGCGTGAGTGAATTTTATGAATTAAATATTACAAAAAAAACACAAGTTCTCTCTATTGAGCAAGAAGAAGATACTACATTTAAAATTACAATTAAACAAGGCTCTAAAACTTCAATAATCACATCTAAATATGTTATATGGGCAGTAGGAGAATTTTCATTTCCAAATCTTGATATTTTTGAAGGGTCTGAGTTTTGTGTTCATAATTCAACTATTTCAAATTGGGAAAATTTTGTGAATAAAAATTCTATTAAAAAAAATGAGGAATATATAGTTATTGGAGGATATGAATCTGGTGCTGATGCTACATATAATTTAGCAAAACTTGAAAATAAAGTAACTATTTTTGAAAAAAATGAACATTTTTTAGAACATATTACTGACCCTAGTAAAACGCTCTCTCCTTCAACTATTGAGAGATTAGAAGAAGTAGATGGTAAATTTAGAGTATTTGAACACTCAGTTGTAAATAAAGTTGAATTTGATAAAGTGAAAAAAGAGTATATTATTCATTATATTCAATCAGTTGAAGATGAAAAAACACAAGAATTAGTTCATGAGCAAAGAACACACACTTCAAAAACTCAACCTATTTTAGCAACTGGATTTGTAAACAATACTGGTTTAATTAAAGATTTATGTAGTTATGATGAGAAAGGTTCAGTTAATTTAAATGATGTTGATCAAACTATAAATACTCCAAATTTATATATTAGTGGTCCACAAGTCAGGCAAGGAAATATTTTATTTTGTTTTATTTATAAGTTTAGACAACGATTTCCAGTAATAGTTGAAAATATTTGTAAAAAAGAAGGAATCAATTGTAAAGAAGTAATTGATTATTACAAAGAACAGCATATGTACTTATACGATTTAAGTTGTTGTGAAGAGGAGTGTAATTGTTAAAATGAATTCAAATATTTTACAATTATTAATATTACTCTTAGCTGTAATTGTTGGAAGCACTCTTGGAATATTTAATTTAGGAATTGAATCTGAATTTATTTTAGATATTGCTATAATTTCATTATTATTTAGTGTATTTCTACAAATTCCAATTCACTCATTTTCATCATTTAAATCTATTTTAAAATATAAAAAATATATTAGTATTGCGTGGATTTTAAACTTTATAATTATTCCAACATTAGCATTTTTATTAGCATTAATTTTTTTTGAAAAAAATAGTGCCTTATTTTTAGGAGTATTAATTTATTTAATTGCACCTTGTACAGACTGGGTTCTTGGATTTACTAAAAAATCAGGAGGGGATGAAGTTGCAAACTCACTATTATTGCCTCTAAATTTACTTAGTCAAATTCTTCTCTTACCAATTTATTTATATCTATTTACAGGAGTTGAATCCCTACCTCAAATAGAAATTATGATTGAGACATTATTACTTTGGATTTTACTTCCATTTACACTTGCTCAAATCGTGAAAATTATTCAAAGTACCTTTTTTAAAACTAATAATTATATTGAAACATATTCTCAACTACTAATGGATATAAGTTTAGTTGTACTAATTATTCAAATATTTTCTTTAAATATTGATACTCTTTTATACCATATCTCTGCAGTAGCATTAGTTTTAGGAGTTGTGTTAATTTTTTTTATTATTGTATATTATATTGTAAAAATAATATCAAATATATGGTCATTATCATCTCCTTTAGAAAAATCATTAACAATGACAACAGCTGCTAGAAATGCTCCTCTAATGTTTGCAATATCACTTATATTATTTCCTGAAATGGTTCTTATACACTCAGTAATAATTATTGGAATGTTATTAGAATTTCCTCATTTAATTTTTCTCACACATATTTTATCACAAAAATAATTTTAATTTTTATAATTTATTTTAAAACTAACTTGAAACTAATTGTAATATAACAACTACTTTAATAATTAATTTTACACAAATAAATTAAACAAGATTAATCATCTCTTCAAATGTAAATCCTCTTTTTTTCATATCAACTATATCACATACAAAATTATCACTCTTTGTTGCTACAAGTTCACTAATTGGTAAAAAATACCATTGATTTTGAGAGAATTTAATTCCAACCCAACCTTCAGCTCCAAATTGACCTGCAAAAAAATCAAGCTCTTGAATTTCTTTTGAAGAAAAATATTTTTTATTAGCACTTATTGTTTTAATTTCTAGAACTAATTTTCTATCTCCACGTGAAGCGAGTAAATCTGGAGCAGGATGTCTTGTTGAACCTGATCCTGCAACTCTTACACATACCCATAAGTTTTCCCAAAATAAATTTAATAATTCATTTTCGCTTAGTGTTCCTACTGTTTTTCTACGTCTAAACGATTTTGCAGCCATACTACTTATTTTTTAGCAGATTTTGTTTTAGTAGTTTTAGTTTTTTTTTCAGGAGTTACTTTTTTCACTTCTTTTTTAGGTGTTTCAACTTTTTTAGTTTCTTTTTTAACTACTTTTTTTTGGGCTTTTTGTTCATGAACTAAATGCCTTAATACTTCAAGTTCTAATTCTAATTTATCGATTTTTGCATCAATTTTATTAGCTAACTGTTCTTCTTTTAATGAATGTTTAATCCATTCTCTAAAATCATGTTTTTCATCATTAACATGATGTTTAAATACATCATCAGCCATTGTCTGAAGCTCTTTTGCAAACTTCTCTAAAGAAGAGAAGACTTTTCCATCTTGCATGTAAAATGTTTTACTATGTGCCATATATACTATTTGTAAATTAAAGAATTAAAAAAACTTAGTTACTTTTATAAAGTTAAGAAATAAAGAGAATGTAGTAGAATATAATTTTAAATGGACATACTAAAACATAAATTTAAAGACAATAGAAAATTACTAAGCCACATTCTGTTCTAACTATTAACAAGAATATCCTTCAATCAATTCTCAATGTTAGTGATACAATTCTTCTAAGCGAGATTTTCTCTTGCACTCGTGTATGTTCCTTTCAACTCCAGTTCTTTATTTCAAATTCTTCAATAACAATCACAAGATACGTAAAGAGGAGGTATTTTCTATATTTAGACTACAATTTCTCGTAGTAATACACAATAATTGAGTGTGCGGACTTTTCTTACTCATTATAACATTTATAAAAAATTATAAGAGGAGCAGAGTACCTTAATTTCCTATTGTAATATCAATAAATAGTAGTTATTTAAAAAAACTTTGCTAAAAAAATAATTTGAATAAATACATAAAATATTAACTAAAATTTTCAAAATTTCTACTCTTAAACCTAAAAGACTAAGATTTCTAAGAAAGAGATATTTAACTTAATTTTAAATATTATTACTTATTTGTATACGTATATATGATAGAATTTCAAACTTATATTGAAAAATTACGCTCTAATTCTAAATTTAAAACTCTAACTCTAAAACCTCACTTAATTATACTAGTAGGTCTTCAAGGCTGTGGAAAGTCTACATTTTCTAAACTATTACAAGAAGAATTTTCAAATTTTAACTATTCAATAATTTCTCAAGATGAATTAGGAAGTAAAAAACATTTTGAAGAGTTTTCAAATACATTAGAAAATAATAAAAATCTCATTCTTGATAGAATTAATCATACACAACTTCAAAGAAAAAAATATATTACAAAAGCAAGAGAAAATGACTACAAGATTATCATCATAAATTTGAATCTTCCTCTTAAACATTTAGCTCAAAATCTTATTCAAAGAACTCAAACACTAAGAAATAAGCAAGAAAAACATCCAACATTTAATCCCTCTTCATACAAAGAAGTTACTAAAGTGCTATACAACTCTTTAAAAGATTATGAACCTCCACTTGAAGAAGAGTGTGACTTACTAATTCATTTAAGTGAGTTTGACCCGTACTGCCTAGATATTAGTTCAAAGTATTCTCAATTCTTAATTATAGGAGATATTCATGGATGTTTTGATGAATTTCAAGAATTATTACGAATCTGTGAAAAAAAAGGCTATAATTTAAAAAATACAGCAATTGTAAGTGTTGGAGATTTAGTTGATAAAGGTCCTAAATCCAAAGAAGTATTAGATTTCTTTTTCAATTCTGAATTTTCATCTCAATGCTTTATTGTTCGTGGAAATCATGAATTTAAATTACAACGATATTTAAGAGGAAATAATATCACAATTTCTCATGGACTTGAAGTTACAATTGAAAATTGTAAATTAGATAAAAATAATTCTAAATTTGATGAAATATATGCTCAAACTCTTCTTCAAGAATTAGACTCTCTTCCTTTTATGATTAAAATTGCTCAAGACTCTTATGTATTACACGCTGGAATACATCCTTTAAAATCATTATTTCAACAACCAAAAGAGTATTTTCTCTTTGCAAGAACATTTAATCCTGTAACTCACTCATTTAACACTCAAGATGATAAAAAATGGTTTGAATATTATTCTTCTCAAAATCCAACTCTATTTTTTGGACACCAACACATTGAAAAGCCTAAAATTCAAGATAATTTATTTGGACTTGATGGATATTGTGTTTTTGGTCATGAATTAAGAGGAGCAATTGTTACAACTACTACATCAATAAATTCACAAAATTCTAAGTTATCAGAAATATCAAAAATATCAAATATTGAATTAATTTCAACTCCTGCTAAACAAATATATTATGAAGAACTTGAATTTACTCCTACTAATTTAATTGAACATTTAAAATTTTTAGAACAACAAGGTTATTTGAAATCATCACAAAAAAAAGATTTAATTTTATTTAATTATACTCAAAAAACAATGTATGAGCAATATTGGAATTCATATACTATGCAAGCAAGAGGAATCATTTTTAATAATTACACTGGAGAAATTGTTGCAAGGCCTTTTGGAAAATTCTTTAATATTAATGAAAATGAATCAACACAGCTCAAGAATTTACCTCTAAATAAACCATTTGAAGTATTTGAGAAAATTGATGGTGTTCTTGGAATTATATACTATCATAATTCTAAATGGAATCTTACAACAAGAGGTGAATTTGATTCTTGGCAAGGAAGTATTGGAGAAAAATTACTTCAACAACAAATTAAAACTCAATATTTAGATATTAATTATACATATCTGTGTGAGATTATTCATCCTAAATGTAGAGTAATTATTAATTATAATGAAGAAAAATTACAACTACTTAGTGCAATTCATACTCAAAGAGGAGAAGAACTTAATTATGAATTATTACAAAAAATAGCACTAAAAAGTGGTTTTGATATTGTAAAAAAGATTAATAATAATTTAACAATTAAAGAATTACTCAATGAGCAACATACGTGGAGTAGTGATTTTGAAGGAGTAGTTATTAAATTTGAAAATGGGCTAAGAGTAAAAATTAAATCTCACTCTTATAATTCGTTAGTTGAAACCTCACAAGGGCTTGATTCATATAAATTACTCAATTTTATTTTACTTAAAAGTAAAATTAATACTAATTTATTAAAAAATGTTCCTGAAGAATTAAAAGATAGAGTTAATACTAAACTAATAAAAATTTCTAATAGATATAAAGAAATATTTAAAGAAATTGAAGAAGACATTCTTTTACTTCAAAGAAAAGCTCTAGAGTTAAAATATTTAGAATTAAATTTAGATAATGAAGAAGAAGATGAGTTAGATGAAAATAAGATTTATTTACATAAATTAGTTGAGATTTTACCTAAAGTTGGAGAACTTATTTACAAAAATGGTGATGGGAATATCTATTTAAATTTTAAACATTCAAATTGCATACTTCCTTTTATTAAATCTCAAAAAGATACTATTCATTTATACATCATTAAAATCATTAAAAATGAGATTAAAAATAATTCATTCTTAACTGAAAATAAAGGAATTAAAAACTAATTGAAAGAAAATTGAGAAATTAAATACTATATTTGACTGACTTAAACTATAATTCAAAATCACACTCAATATTTACTTTAAATCTAACTAAATGCCCATCCAATTCAATTTCATCAATTTCAATTTCTCTTAAAGAATATCCTTTATTTAATTCTAGTTTGCTTCCAACAATTTCAGGCAATTTTTCAAATAAAATATCCTCCGTGTAATAAATATTATTATACGCAATTTTTTTAGTTACATTACAAAAATGTAACACAAGTGGTTTAAATTCTTTAATTGGAGGAAATTCAGCTCTATGACAAACTTCACATTTACCATCTATTAAAGAAGAACTTAACGCTCCACATTCACAACATTTTCTTTTAAATTTCATTTTTAAATTATTCAAATTTAATCTAATATAGTCTTACTAGAATCAATCTATTAATATATATATAAGTACTAATTAATAAATTTACCTAATTTAAATTAAACTAAATGGAATATTAAATTTAAGTAGGTTTTAATTCAAAATACTTAAAAATACTATTATAACATAATATTATAAAAATCATCTTTAAAATAATGAAGTGTTTTAATGATTTTTCCACTCTTCATCTCCTTGATTTGAACTGAGTCATACAAACTCTGTCCAATTCCAATTCTTAATCCTTTAACCTCATCAACTATTATAATTATATCATCTTTTTTAATTAAATTATCTATATTAGTAATTCCAGGTCTCATCATATCAGCTCCTTTTAATAAAAAAGGAACTGCACCTACATCAATTGTAATTGTTTTGTACTCTTTAATTTGAGATGATTTTAAGTGAGGTATAAAATGATATTGTGATTGATTATCTTGCAAGTTTTTAATTGCTTGAGATTTAATCAAAATAGGATTCTTATTTTTAAATAATACATCTTTAAATTCAATTATTTCATCTTTTTTATCAATATTAAAAAGAGGAGGCAATTGCTCTTGAAGAGATTTTTTATCTTTTCCCGATAAATATTTCATATAGATATACTAATTTATAGGATTTTTTAAAAGTTAGTATAAAAAGACAATTAATCAATTTAAGAAAAGAAGATAATTAATTATTAATTTTAATTAATTTGAATATGTTTAATTTCAGCTCTTGGCATTTCTTGATCAAAATCATCATAGGATTGAGGATATGTAACACCTGGCAATTGAGCAATAACTCTTCTTGCAAATTGTAAATCATTAAATGTTACTACATAATTTTCTAACTCAAAACTTGAAATAACCCAACCATCTAAGTCAAATTCAGGTAAATCTGGTGCATCTTTACATCCAATTTCATACCATTTACATTTTCTACCTTCTTTTTTTGGAATAGTTACTCTACTTCTATCAAGTACAAATGATGTTATTTTATAGGTGTCAGGAACTAAAGTAATATTCAAAGAACTCATATCAGTTGTTGAGTTAATGCTAATTACTTGAATAAACTCAGGATTATTTATAGGTTCAAATAATATAAACGCTTCTTGATTTGGCTGAACTGATCTTCCCATCACTGAGAAAAATAAATCTAAAGTTTTTGGAGTAATCATTGTTACTTGCTCTCTAGTAGGTTCTTCAAGAGTTGGAGTTATTTCAACTTTTTGATTTAAATAACCTTCTCTAATAATTTCAAGTTGAGAATTTGGACAATTAATTGGTAACTTTAAGACATATTCATTTGAACTAAATCTCTCTATAGTTTCTTGAACTGGGATTTGACATGCAGTTTGTGGTTGAGTTGAACAGTAAAATAAAAATAAAACATCCTCAAGAGGTTCTCTCTCATCAAATCTATTTAATGAACTCACTTCTACTGAAACATCTTGAGAAATGAAATGATTTGGGTTACAATATGTTGCTGTAAAGGACTCTTGTGTTTGTAGAGAATTTAATCTATAATCTCCTTCAATTAATGCTCTTAGAGGATTATTATTTCTAATATTTACTTCTAAAGGTAAATTGAACACAAATCCATCATCTCTTTGATTTAAACCATCTCTAATCTCATATAATACTGGAACTGTTACATCATACCCTGCTTGATATGTAGTATACTGAATTGGAACAATTAATAATACTTCATTAAATACACTATGTGTTAATACTTGTCCACTTCCTTTTCCATTTGAAAAAGAAAATGAAATTGGGAAAAATGGCTCATAATGTAAATTTGCAACAAATCTGGAATATTCTCTATTTAAACGCTGAGTTCTTAACATAGAACCATCAAGTCTTGAAAATAATGGACCATGATGAATTTCAACAGGTTTAAATATTGAACTTTGAGTTTGAACAATAGTGTTTTCTTGATTAGGTGTTAGAGCCAAATCTGTTACAATTAATTCTCGTGAATGTGAATTAAATATTCTTTGAAGAAGAGGCTTTTTATCCTCTGCATAAATTACTGAATAATCAGTAACTCCATATTTGAAATCATAAAATGGTGGCAAGAAATTATCATCTCCAGTTTTTTGATAATTATATATAAAATCTAAATATGCATTTTCTATAAAACTTAGTTCTTGTTGTGCTAAAATAATATCATTTGCAATTAAATATGGAACTCTTATTTTATTTTCAATATCAATTCTAAATCTCTCTAAACTCTCAAGTGTACTCCCATCTAAACTTTCAACTTGAACTGGTAAGTATAACTCAAATACTATTCTATTTTGCTCAAATGAAGAGGAGGATACTTGAAGTTTCATTAAATCTCTATCTACATTATACACTTCTGAAAATGAAGCAAAATCTTGAAGACAATGTTCATTTACTGTCTCTTCAATGAGCCTAATTACCTGATTTCTTATTGAAAACTCATCATTTTCATTATCAAGAGTTGGTATTTGATTTCTATATTGATTAGAAGTTTCGTCAAAATAATCCCAATATTTTAAATTTCCATAAAAAATATGTTCAAAACCTTGGGCTCTATTAATTAAAGGATTAAAGTCATTAGGTCTTGCATATGTTTCAATACCTCTTGTGTAATACCATCCTCCTTTTTTAGCAACTTCATTAAGAGCAAAATCTGCTTGCTGAAGTAAACATTGTTGAGTAAATTCTTGAACTCTAACTCCTGGAGTTTCTGCTTGAAATATAGAAGAAGAAGAGAATAACGTTAAGGCTAAAATTCCAATTATAAGAATAATTACTCCAATTATTACAAAAATTGAAATTTGAGCTTTGTTTAAAACTTTAAACAAAAATTTACTTAAAAAATTCATAATTAATTGTAATAAACTTAATTTATAAATTTTTAGTAAAACTTAAGAGATGAAAAAATTAATTACCCCAAGAACATCTTCTTTTTTGAGGAGGTTTTCTAAACTCTAAAATATCATCAAGACTTAATAAGCCTTTCTTTCCCAAAGCATCATTAATAATTTCTTTTTTCTCATCTCTAAGATGAGGTTTTATTAAAAATTGTCTAAGATTTTTATCCCATTTTTGATTTCTAATTAATAATATGGTCTTGCTTGAACTTCTAAAGCTAGGTAATGAAAAAATCGATTTTCTCACTTCCATTGAGTCTTTCTCAGACATCAATCTATTTAAACTCTGCTGAGATAGAAAAGAGTCTTTATTTTCTAAAAAATAATTCAATCCTATAAATTCTATTGATTTTGTACCTCTTCTATGTGGTATTAATTGTATTTCAATTCCTTGACAACTTACAGCATTATTACAATATCTATGCAAAAAATTCGAACTATAAACAATTTTCAAAAAATTAGCATATTCTTGCTTAAATTTAAAAAAACCAAAATTGTCTTGCTCTGCAGAGAATAAATCTAATTTTACATAATACATTATAATATGAACTAGTGACTAATAATTTAAATACTTTAAGAAAATAGCCAAACAATGAATTCGTGAAATTATAAAATTATTTTTGAACATAGTATGCAATTTTTATTTCTTTCATACTTTTAATTGTTCCAAATAATTCTAAGACTTTTCTTATTTCTTCTACTTGAAGTTTTGCTGTATGAACTGTTGTATAATCAATTTCTTCAAATTGCTGTTGTGCTAAAAACTGGATATTTTTAATATTTGAAAAATGTACTAAATTTGTTTTAGAAAAACCTGAATTTGTTTTTTCAATAATTTTTTTTTGAGCTAAACTCTCACAAGTTCTTGTAATTTCAGTATACATCATTTTAGAATTTAAAAGTAATTCTGCTGATGTGAATTGTTCTTTTACACTCATAATTTGACTAAGTAATTCTTTTTCTGAATGAGTTAATGTTGCTAAATTTAAAGGAAGAGGAATTCCTTGAAAAGGAACTATTGATTGAATAGTATTTCCTTCTAATAATTCAACAAGTACTTGAAATTCTTCTCCTTTACTATTTTGAATTTTCACTAAAATCCCTGGAATTAAATCTGTTTGAATCTCTTTACCATTATGAAGAGCTTTTGCATCATCAAATGATATCTCAGCTCTTACATGTTCAATAAAGTCTCTATGAGTTTGAGTTTTTTTTGAAGAAGAATTACTAGAATTTGAAGAGTTAGTTTTTGAAGTAGTCCCTTTCTCTTCTTCTTGATTATTGTTTGAATTTCCATTATTATTTGAAAATGTTGAATTATTTGGTGTAGGACTCATTGTTTGAATTTCTGGAGAATCATATGGAAGAGTAATATCAACAGTTTCTCCTCCATGTTTTGACATCCTAGGCCTCACATTTACTTTAAGAGGAATGTCTAGAACTCCTGTAAGTAAACAAGTTCCAATATTTAATCTTTGAATTTCTTGTTCTGATGCTGAATCTACTCCTTCACTACTTGCAATTACAGATTTTAAATCATTTGGATTTGTAATTTTGAGTAGAATTTGTGTTGAACATTGTGAAATTACATTTTTATCAATTTTAGCAGGTCTTTGTGAAATTACACACAATCCTATTCCAAATTTACGACCCTCTCCTGCTAGTGTTCTAATAATTGAAGAAGATTTTAATTTTCCAAGACTAGCTTCTGGACAAAAATTGTGTGCTTCTTCAAGTACTAAAAAAAAAGGAGGAATTTCTTCTCTTTTTCTTGCTTCAAATAAATCTCTAAGTAATCCTGCAACAAATGTTTCTTGAACATACGGTTCAACTCCTTTGAGTGAAATTATACTTGCTTGTGCTTGTTTAATTACTGAATTTAAAGGAGTTGGATTTGTTGAATATAATTTTAATTGTTTTAATTGTTCAATTAATGATATTAAAGACCATTTTGAATTACTCTCTTCATTTGATAAATTAAAAATTAGTTCATCAAAATCTACTCTATTATTTGCACTTTGAAGCATATTATACACTAACGATTGTTGAGCAGGAGTTATTTTTTGAGGTAATGATTCAACTAAATCTTGAGGTTTCATCTTATTTAAATCAAGAGTTATTGGATGACATTGAGAATTAATTTTAGTATCAGGAGAATATTGTACTATTTGATTCATAAATCCTTTAGGTTGTAAATTAAATGCTTCTAAACGTTTCATATCTTTTTTATCAGTATTTGGAAATTTAAGAGTTGAATACTCATTGTGTGGATCCAATATTAAAATTGGTATTTTTTTTCTAATAATTTCTTCTAAAATTACTCCAACTGTATATGACTTTCCAGCTCCTGATTTTGCAAGTACTGCAATATGTTTTGTTATTACTTTTTTCAAATCAAGTGAGATATTTAAGTTTGGATGATGTTCTAGTTTTCCAAGACATGAACTCTCATCTTTAAATAAACCAATAATTTCTTCAATTTCTTTATCACTTGCAACTTCAATTAAAGCCTCATTAGAAAATGGAGTTCTAATATTTTTTAAGACTCCATTCTCTTTAAATCCTACAATTTTAACATCTCCAATTAATTTATCATCATCACGAATAATATTTTTAACTTGTGCTAAAATACTTCCATGCTCATCATGTTTAATTGTTAAAAAATCAAATGTTTTTATATCTCCAAAAATTAAAATTTTACATTCATACACATCTGACTTACCATACATTTGTGCAATTTTTTCAACTTCACTCATCTAAATATTAAAAAGCAAAGTTTACCTTTAAAGTTTTTGTTCAAACAGAAGATGACAAGAAGAAAGAAATTAAAAATTTCAAATATCAATAAAGAAAGTTTATTCTTTAAAAATTATAAATCTAAAGATAAATTAATAACAACCAATTTGAGAACGGGAATTTGCAGTACAAGTATAAGTTCTCTGGCAATTACCATCTCCTGATTCAGATCTATAAGTACAAGTTGGAGCCGGCGCATTTCTCCATACATTTCCTGATGTACTACAAGGAAGACAACCATTACAATTTCTGGGGAGATATGTTCCCCAATTATTAAACCTCGTCCACTCAGAAGGACAATTATGTAAGTCAAATCTACAAAATAAATCTCCATCATCCACATTAATTTGCCCATTTAGATCCAAACATTCTCCAACTGTGTGAACTTCATTTACCAATAATTCGTCTCTTGAATAAACCCCGTCTCCTCCTCCACTACTCTCTATTGTGTTACAAACCCAATTACTCCCATCCCATCCTAAAGCTTGATTATCTTCATTACATAAAGGAGGTATTTGTGAATATCTTGAATCTGCGTAGGAAAGTGATAGAGCATCTCCTGCTTCTACTGGATTTGGAACATTTGTAATTCTATTATTATTCATATTCAATATTCCAGTCATGCTATCTCCTTCTCGATTAACATACCTTCCATCTACACTGCCAGTATTTAATTCATTTAAACGTACACTATTTGACGCTATCTTTGCACTTGTAATTGCATCATTTTGAATCATTGTAGTAAATATGGAATTAGTTTGTCCCTCATTTACAAATCGAGAATCCATAATGACTTCCATCTAAGATTGTTGAATTTAGTGATAATGTTCTATCTTCATTTAATGCCCCTCCTCCTACTAATCCTGCTCCTGCAAGAATTGAAGGATGTCCACTTAATCTTGACCAAGGTACTTCTCCACTTAGTAATGTTCCACCTAAATTAAGGTTACCTTGAACTTCTAATTCACTAATTCGTGAAAGTCCTGCTGGATTTAAAAATAATGTATTTGTAGAAGGAGAAAAATATCTCTCAGCTACAATTCTATGTATATTACTAACACCTGAGGGGTTTAAAAAAAAAGTAGGGTTTTGAATATCAATAAATCTATTTCCAATAATGTCAACGTCACTTTGAATTGTGGAA